>JBJEYO010000001.1:0-19830 GCA_051886935.1 Candidatus Enterenecus sp.
CTCCTAAATATATGAAAGATGTTTTTATACTTGTTTGCCTTCCCCTGAGGGGAAGGGGGACCGCCTGCGGTGGATGAGACGGTGCCTTTTCAGTTGGCCACCTTGACCATGGCGAAGCGGATGACCTTTTCGCCGCAGATGAAGCCCTGCTGGAAGACCTCCACCACCGTGTTCTCGCCGGCGGTCTCGTCCTCCACGTGCATGACCGCGTTGTGGCGGTTGGGGTCGAAGGTCTCGCCCAGGGCGGGGATGGTCTCCACGCCCAGCCCGGTCAGGGCGTCCTGGAGGCCCTTCATGGTCATCTCCACGCCCTTGGCGTAGGCCTCGTCAACAGTAGCCTGCTTCAAGGCCCGCTCCAGGTTGTCGTACACCGGCAGGAACGCCGCCACGGCCTGGCACTTGGCCTCGCTCCAGGCGGCCTCCTTCTCCCGGGCGGTGCGCTTGCGGTAGTTGTCGTACTCCGCAGCCAGGCGCAGGAACCTGTCCTCCGCCTCGGCCAGCTTGGCCGCGGCGTCGTCCTTCGGCTGCTCCGCTCCGGGCGCTTCCGGGGTCTCGGGGACCTCCCCGGTCTCCGGGGTCACGGTCGTCTCCTCGGCCTGCTGGGCCTCGGGGGCGGTATCTTGTTTCTTCTCTGCCATGGGAAACTATTCCTCCTTTTTGGGCGCCGGCGGGGGCAGCTCGGTCTGCCCGAACAGCTTGGACAGGCCGTCGGCCACATAGGACAGCTTGGCCGCCACCTTGGCGTAATCCATGCGGGTGGGGCCCACCACACCGATGACGCCCTTCATGCCGTCGCCGATGTCGTAGCTGGCCAGCACCACGCTGGTATCCTTCAGCTCCTCGGCCACGTTCTCCGGGCCGATGAGGATTCTGGTGTTGTCATCGCCCATGGTGGGCAGCGCCAGGGACTGTACCAGGGACTGCTCCTGGCTGAGATAGCTCATCAGCTTCTGGGCCTTGCCCGGGTCCTGGTATTCCGGCAGGTCCAGGATATGGCTGGCGCCGGCGGTATAGACCGGGCTGTTCTCCAGATCGTCCAGCACCTCCATGGCGAAGGACACCACCAGGGAGATGAGCCCGTAGGAGCTGCCGGCGGCGTGCTCCGCCACCCGCATCAGTTCCGGGGTCAGCTCGTCCAAGGTCTTGCCCACGAAGGAGCTGTTCAGCAAAGTGGTCAGCAGCTGGAGCTGCGGCTCCGACAGGTCGGTGGGCAGGCGGATCAGCTTGTTCTTCACCAGGTTGCTGTCGGTCATGACCACCACGATGAAGGAATTGGGGTCCACCAAAATCAGGTCGAACCGCCGGATGGTGGCGCGCTTGGCGCCCCCCGCCAGGGCAAAGGCCGGATAGTTGGTCAGCTGGGACACCATGCGCCCCGCCTGGTCGATGACCTTGTCCAGCTCCTTCATCTTCAGGTGCAGGGCCTCGTTGATCTGCCTGGTCTCCTCCATGGACAGGCGCTGCTCCTCCATCAGCTCGTTGACATACAGCCGGTAGCCTTTGGGTGAGGGGATGCGCCCCGCGGAGGTGTGGGGCTGCTCCAGATAGCCCTGCTCGGTCAGGTCGGCCAGATCGTTCCGTATGGTGGCGGAGGACACGCTCAGACCCGCCAGCTCCTGGATGGACTTGGAGCCCACGGGCTCCGCCGTCTGGATATAGCTTTCCACCACGGCGCGCAAAATTTTCTTCTTGCGTTCACTCAGTTCCACGCCCTGCCCTCCTGTTCTCTCGTTTTAGCACTCCTCTTTCCCGAGTGCTAAAGTAAATGTACCACCGCTCTCTTAAAATGTCAATAGGCCAAGTTGTAAATTAAATGTGAATGAAACCCGCTGCGAAAAACCGCCCCTGATTTCGCAGCGGGTCTTTCTGTCTGCTAAGGTTGCATTTTGCCGTACAAGGGCCGCTCCGGAGGAAAATCAGGGCTTTCCTTTCCCGCCGTTTCGTAGTATGATAATATTTACTGAATAAACCGCTCCGGGGTTTATTCCCGCGTGAAAATATTCTGACCCTTGGTCTCTTGATGGAGGTCGTTATGAACGGTTTGACATTGTTCCGTCTGGGCGCCGCAGCTTCCGTGCCGCCCACCTCGGTTCCGGACCCGTCGAGTCTGGGCGTTACCGCCGCGGAGACGGTCTCGCCCACCCTGGCCGACCGCCTGGGGGCGGTCTGGGATGAGGTGGCCTACGGCGTGTCCTGGTTCTTCGGCAGTCTGACCCCCGCCTTTGTGTTCGCGGTGCTAGGCCTGGCGGTGTGCGTGCTCTTTTTCGTCTACTACTGGCGCTGCCTGCGGCCCCGGCCCCACAGTCTGGAGTGGATCGCCATGTCCGAGGAGCGGGCCAAACCCCGCCGGATGAGCCTGACCCTGAAGCGCCACCCCATGGAGCGGCGGGACCTGCTGCCCCTGCTGTTGGTGACGGCGGTGTACGCCTTCACCGCCTTTTTCCAGCTGGGTGACACCGACGCGCCCCAGACCTACACCGTCTTTCAGTACGGCGACTCTTACACCTTCTCCTACGCCCAGCCGGTGACGGTGGACCGGATCTCCTACTACACCTCCCTCGGCACCGGAAGCTACACCCTGGAATACTCCTCCGATGGGGAGACCTGGGAGAGCCTGACCCTGGAGCAGCCCTACCACGCCCTGCTGAAGTGGGGTGTGGTGGATCTGACCGGCAGCGAGGAGGACGAGGATGCCAGCAGCATCATCACCGCCCGGTACTTCCGCGTCTCCGCCCGCAAGGTAGAGCGGGTCGAAGGGCTGTGGCTGGCGGAGCTGGCCCTGTGGAACGGGGACGAGGCCCTGGAGCCCAGCTATGTCTCCTCCGGCGGCGAGGCGCTGTTTGACGAGCGGGAGGTCTGGGCCCAGAAGGCCACCTATATGAACTCCAGCTACTTTGACGAGATCTACCACCCCCGCACGGCGCTGGAGCATCTGAACAACGTCTACCCCTATGAGGTGTCCCACCCGCCCCTGGGCAAGCTCATCATCGCCGCCGGTGTGAAGCTGTTCGGCATGACCCCCTTCGGCTGGCGGTTCATGGGCACCCTGTTCGGCGTGCTCATGCTGCCCGTCCTCTATGTGTTCCTGAAGAACCTGTTCGGCAAGACGGCGGCGGCCTTCTGCGGCACCTGCCTGTTCGCCTTCGACTTCATGCACCTGGTGCAGACCCGCATCGCCACCATCGACACCTACGGCGTGTTCTTCATCCTGGTGTCCTACTACTTCATGTACCGCTGGCTCACCGTCCCCTCCGGCAGCCGCCTGCGGACTTCCATCCTGCCCCTGTTCCTGTGCGGACTGTTCTGGGGCATCGGCTGCGCCTCCAAGTGGACGGTGGTGTACGCAGGCGTGGGGCTGGCCCTGCTGTGGCTGCTGGGTCTCATCTTCAAGGGCCGTGAGTGGCAGGACCTGGCCGCCCAGCGGGCGGACGACCCCACCGCCCCCCGGCTGCCCCGGTTCGCCCCCTGTGTGGTGGGGACCACCGCCCCCCGGCTGCCCCGGTTCGCCCCCTGTGTGGTGGGGACCACCGCCCTGTCCGTGGTCTTTTTCGTGGTCATCCCGGTGTGCATCTATGTGGCCTCCTATCTCCCCTACGCCACCGCTCAGGCCGCCCGCACCGAGGGAGGTGCCGTCACCCTGACGGGCCTGCTGGACATCGTGTGGGAGAACCAGAAGTTCATGCTCACCTACCACCAGGGAGTCCACGACTCCCACCCCTACGAGTCCTACTGGTACCAGTGGATCTTCGACGCCCGGCCCATCCTGTACTACCGGGACCTGGACCTGGCCGGCACCCAGGGGATCAAGAGCCTGTTCGCCTCCTTCAACAATCCCCTGGTGTCCTGGATGGGTCTGCTGGCCTTTTTCGCCGTCCTGATCCAGACCATCCGCCGCAAGTGCGGCAAGGGGCTGTTCATCCTCATCGCCATCCTGTCCCAGTTCGTGCCCTGGCTGGGCATCGGGCGCACCCTGTTCGCCTACCACTACTTCCCCACCGTGCTGTTCCTGGTGTTCGCCATCACCTACCTGATGGACGACATGCTCACCCGGCGGCGCCGGGGCTATAAGCTGGCGGTGTATGGCTTTACCGGCTGCACCGCGGCCCTGTACGCCCTGTTCTACCCGGCCCTCACCGGCCTGTACACGTCCCTGTGGTACAACGATGTGTTCCTGCGCTGGTTCCCCTCCTGGCCCCTGTAAGGCCGGTTTCGCAAAACTGATAAAAAGAGGAGTTTGATGACCATGAAAATTTCCCTGGGCTGTGACCACGGCGCCTACGCGCTGAAGGAGCACCTGAAGACCTACCTCACCGAAAAGGGCCACGAGGTGGTGGACTGCGGCACCTATTCCGCCGACAGCTGCGACTACCCCATCTTCGCCAAGGCCGCCGCCGAACAGGTGGCCTCCGGCCAGTGTGAGCGGGGCATCGTGCTGTGCACCACCGGCATCGGCATCTCCATCTCCGCCAACAAGGTGAAGGGCATCCGCTGCGCCCTGTGCTCCGACCCCTATTCCGCCGAGATGACCCGCCGCCACAACAACGCTAACATGCTGGCCATGGGCGCGGGTATCGTGGGTAAGAACCTGGCCGAGCGCATCGTGGATGTGTTCCTGTCCACCGGGTTTGAGGGCGGCCGCCATGAGCGCCGGGTCAACCTGATGATGGACATCGAGAAGGACTGAATTTCCCGAAAATCACAGAAAGCCAACAGGAGCGCGGCCCGCGGGCCGCGCTCCTGTTCTCACTCTATGCTCTTTTTCTTGGCCGCGGCGATGAACTCCCGGAACAGGGGGTGCGCCCGGTTGGGCCGGGACTTCAGCTCCGGGTGGAACTGGCCGGCCACGAACCAGGGGTGGTCGGGCAGCTCGATCATCTCCACCAGATGGCCGTCCGGGGACAGACCAGACAGCACCAGTCCTGCCTCAGTGAGCACCTGGCGGTACTCATTGTTGAACTCGTAGCGGTGGCGGTGCCGCTCGTCGATGTGGTCCGTGCCGTAGATCTCCGCGGCCTTGGTGCCGGGCACCAGCTGGCAGGGATAGCTGCCCAGGCGCATGGTGCCGCCCTTGGCGGTAATGCCCACCTGGTCGGGCATCAGGTCGATGACCGGATAGGGAGTGACCGGGTTCAGCTCAGAGGAGTGGGCCCCCTCCAGCCCGCACACGTGGCGGGCGAACTCCACCACCGCCATCTGCATTCCCAGGCAGATACCCAGGAAGGGCACCTTGTTCTCCCGGGCGTACCGGATGGCGGAGATCTTGCCTTCGATGCCCCGGTCTCCGAACCCGCCGGGCACCAGGATGCCCTGGGCGCCCGCCAGGATCTGGGCGGCGTTCTCATCGGTGACGGTCTCACTGTCCACCCAGCGGATGGACACCTTCACATCGTTCTCAATGCCGCCGTGGGTCAGGGCCTCCACCACCGACAGGTAGGCGTCGTGAAGGGCCACATACTTGCCCACCAGGGCGATCTCCACCGTGCCGCAGACGTTCTTGGCCCGGCGGACCATGGCCTCCCACTCGCTCAGGTCAGGATCGTGGCATTCCAGGCCCAGCCGCCGCACCACCACGTTGCCCAGGCCCTCCCGCTCCAGCATGAGGGGCACCTCGTACAGCAGGGGGGCGGTCAGGTTGGGAATGGCGTTCTCCACGGGGATGTTGCAGAACAGGGAGATCTTCTCCAAAATCTCTCTGGGTATGGGCGCGTCGCTGCGGCACATGATGACGTCGGGCTGGATGCCCAGGGACAGCAGCTCCTTGGCGGAGTGCTGGGTGGGCTTGCTCTTCAGCTCGCCGGAGCCGGGGATGGACACGATGAGGGACACATGGATGAACATGACGTTCTGCCGTCCCCGCTCGGCGGCCACCTGGCGGATGGCCTCCAGGAAAGGCTGGCTCTCAATGTCGCCCACGGTGCCACCGATCTCCACGATGGCCACGTCGGTGTCCTCCCCCTCCAGGGAGTAGATGCTGCGCTTGATCTCGTTTGTAATGTGGGGGATGATCTGGACGGTGCCCCCCAGATAGTCCCCCGCCCGCTCCCGGTTGAGCACGTTCCAGTACACCTTGCCGGAGGACACGGAGGAGTTAAAGGTCAGGTTCTCGTCGATAAACCGCTCATAGTGGCCCAGGTCCAGGTCGGTCTCCGCCCCGTCGTCGGTAACGAACACCTCGCCGTGCTGGTAGGGGCTCATGGTGCCGGGGTCCACATTCAGATAGGGGTCCAGCTTCTGCACCCGGACCCGCACGCCCCGCTGCTTCAGCAGCCGGCCCAGGGAGGCCGCCGTGATCCCCTTGCCCAAGCCGGACACCACGCCGCCCGTGACAAAAATATACTTGGTTACCGCGCTCATCCTGATCCCTCCCACAGACGCCGCGCTCCCGCTCCGGGCGCGGCAAAAATACGATATGCATTTTACACCGCGCCATTTTGCAAGTCAAGGCCTTTTCACTTGCAAAATGGATTTTCCATGTTTCCTTCTTGCCCACCGGGAGACATTGTGATAAAATTTTTTCAGCAGTATACAGGGAGAGGAGGGGCGCGCCCACGGCGCGCCTGAAGTTTGCTATGCCTAAAGAGATCGGCTTCGACAATCAGAAGTATCTGGAGACCCAGTCCGCCAACATCCGCCGCCGCATCGCCCAGTTCGGCGGCAAGCTGTACCTGGAGTTCGGCGGCAAGCTGTTCGACGACTACCACGCCGCCCGGGTGCTGCCCGGCTTCACCCCGGACAGCAAGATCCGCATGCTGCTGGAGCTGCGGGACAGCGTGGAGATGGTCATCGTCATCAACGCCGCCGCCATCGAGCAGAACAAGGTGCGGGGCGACCTGGGCATCACCTATGACGAGGACGTGCTCCGCCTCATCGACGCCTTCCGGGGGGAGGGCCTGCTGGCGGACAGCGTGGTCATCACCCGGTACGCCGGGCAGCCCGCCGCCGACGCCTTCAAGCGCCGTCTGGAGGGGCTGGGCGTGCGGGTGTACCTGCACTATTCCATCGCCGGCTACCCCCACGACATCGCCCACATCGTCTCCGATGAGGGCTTCGGCACAAACGACTATATCGAGACCACCCGCCCCCTGGTGGTGGTCACCGCCCCCGGCCCCGGCTCGGGCAAGATGGCCACCTGCCTCAGCCAGCTCTACCACCACTACCGGCGGGGGGTCCAGGCGGGCTACGCCAAATTTGAGACCTTCCCCATCTGGAACCTGCCCCTGAAGCACCCGGTGAACCTGGCCTACGAGGCGGCCACCGCCGACCTGAACGACGTGAACATGATCGACCCCTTCCACCTCCAGGCCTATGGGGAGACCGCCGTCAACTACAACCGGGATGTGGAGGTGTTCCCCGTCCTGGCCGCCATCTTCGAGCGCATCATGGGCGAGAGCCCTTACAAGTCCCCCACCGACATGGGGGTCAACATGGCGGGAAACTGCATCACGGACGATGGCGTGGTGTGCGCCGCCGCCGGGCAGGAGATCATCCGCCGGTACTACTCCGCCCTGTGCGCCCGCCGCCGGGGCGCCTGCGGCGACGAGGTGGTCTACAAGCTGGAGCTGCTGATGAAGCAGGCGGAGATCACCCCTGCCCTGCGCCCCGTGGTGGCCGCCGCGGAAGGCCGGGCCGCCGAGACCGGCGAGCCCGCCGCCGCCATCGAGCTGCCCGACGGCTCCATCGTCACCGGCAAGACCTCCGACCTGATGGGGGCCTCCTCCGCCGCCCTGCTCAACGCCCTGAAGCGGCTGGCGGGCATTGACGATGGGGTCCACCTCATCTCCCGGCAGGCCATCGAGCCCATCCAGACAGTGAAGGTGCGGCATCTGGGCAGCCGCAACCCCCGCCTCCACAGCGACGAGGTTCTCATCGCCCTGGCCATCTCCGCCGCCACCGACCCCCTGGCCGCCAAGGCCCTGGAGATGCTGGACGCGCTGCGGGACTGCGAGGCCCACTCCTCCGTCATCCTCTCCTCCGCCGACAGCTCCATCTACTCCCGGCTGGGCCTGCGCTTGACCTGCACCCCCCAGTACCAGAGCAATCAGCTCTTTCACCGCTGACAAAGCCGCCATGTAACCCTGCGGTTGACAAAATTCCATCCCCCGGTTGGTGGTCTTGGCCGGGCTTTTCATGCTATGGTGAAGCCGTAAAGGAGGTCGATGACCATGACCGTCGGACAACGGATCGCGCAGAAGCGCAAGGAACTGGGCCTGTCCCAGGAGGGGCTGGGCGAGCAGCTGGGCGTGTCCCGCCAGGCCATTTACAAATGGGAATCGGACGCCACCCTGCCTGAGATTGAAAAGCTGGTGGCCCTGAGCCGCATCTTCTCCGTCCCCGTGGGCTGGCTGCTGGGGGTGGAGGAGGAGCTGCCCGAGGGCTCCGCTCCCGAAAACGGCGAGCTCACCGAGACCCAGCTTCAGATGGTGAAGGAGATCGTGGACGGCTACCTGGCCGCCCGCCCGGAGCCGGAGCCCACGCCCCTGCCCAAGCGCCGCCGCTGGCCCTGGGTGCTGGCCACCGCCGCGGCTGTGGTGCTCATCGTGGTGCTGTCCAACCTGTTTGGCCGGCTGGACCGGCTGGACAATCAGTACAGCAATCTTCAGTATTCCATCAGCAATATCCAGAACAATGTCAACCGGAGCATCAGCTCCATCACCGACCGGGTGGAGGAAGTTCTGAAGGCCCAGAACAACCTCACCGCCGACTACACGACCGAGCTGGTGTCCGTGGAGCCCGCCGCCGGCATGGCCACCTTCTCCTACCGGGTGGTACCCAAAACCTATGAGGAGGGCATGGTGGCCTGGATCGACGTGATGAATGAGGCTGCCCGCATCACCTTCGGCCCCTATGCGGCCACCCGAGAGGTCTTTTCCGGGGACTTTACCGTGGCCCTCAGCGACAGCACTGCCATCTACATCGTCTTCGAGTTGGACGGCGTCCGCCAGACCCAGCTTCTGGACACCTACACCGGGCTCTATCAAAGTACCCTGCCCCCGGTGTGGCTGGATGCCTGGCCCTTCTTCTTTGATGTGGAGGACCAGACCAACACCCTCACCGACGATCTGTACGCCAAGCTGGAGACCGATGGCGAGGGCGCCAGGGTGGCCAGCTACCGGGTGGGCCTGTTCGCCGACCGGGAGCTGGTGGTCTGGTTCACCCCCACCACCCAGGACATCATGCTCAACGGCGTTCCCACCCAGGAGGAGACCCACATTCTCCCCAAGGACAGCGTCGTTCTGGCGCAGGGCAAGGAATACTGCGTCGCCGCGGTGGTGGTGGACGAGTATGGCCGCCAGTTCGTCGTCACGGACATTCCCATCCACTGGACGGGTGACGGCTGGACCCCTGTGAACAGCTACAACTCCGGTCCCTGGTTCGAAGGCTGGACCTACTGAGCCCCCTTGACCGTCCTGCCCGTCCATGCTATACTGATTCCAACAAAACTGAAAAGGGTGAAAAAATGCGCAAGTAAGCTATCATTCGTGTCATGTATCCTGCCAAAAGGCCCATCCGGCGATGGGCCTGGGCTTTCGTGGCCGAAGGACAGCTTGCTGACCGCAGCACAGGGTCTCCCTGTATGCCTGCGCCTTTTGTCATGTCAGTCTGCCTTCGGTCTCCGGAGGCAGACTTTTTTGCCGCGAAAGGAGAATTGCGTATGCTTCAGGTGAAAGGCCTCACCATCATCCATAAGAAAGACCTGACCGCCCTGGTGGAGGGGCTGTCCTTCGTGCTCTCCCCCGGGGACCGGGCGGCCCTCATCGGGGAGGAGGGCAACGGCAAATCCACCGTACTCAAACTGCTGTACGACCCCGGCCTGGTGAATGGCTACGCCGAGTGGACGGGGGAGATCTCGGACAGGGGCCTGCGGAAGGGCTACCTGGCCCAGGAGCTGAGCCCGGAGGAACTGGCCCTGTCCGTTTTGGAATTCTGCCAGGCCCGGCCCGCCTTCCCCCCGGCGGACCCCAAGGCCCTGGCCTCCGCCGCCCGGCAGGTGGGGCTGGACCCGGCCCTGTTCTATGACTGGCGGCCCATGTCCACCCTGTCCGGCGGGGAGCGGGTCAAGCTACGGCTGGCCCTCCTGCTGCTGGAGGAGCCGGACGTGCTGCTGCTGGACGAGCCCTCCAACGACCTGGATGTGGCCACCCTGGAGTGGCTGGAGGGCTTTCTGCTCTCCTGCCCCGTGCCGGTGCTCTACATCTCCCACGACGAGACCCTGCTGGCCCACACCGCCAATGTCATCATCCACCTGGAGCGGCTGCGCCGCCGCACCGCCCCCCGGTGTACCGTGGCCCGGATGGGCTACGAGGATTATGTCAACCAGCGGCAGGCGGGCTTCGCCCGCCAGGAGCAGCAGGCCCGGAAGGAGCAGGCGGAGTACGACGCCAAAATGGAGAAATTCCGCCAGATCAGAAACAAGGTGGAGCATCAGCAGGCCTCCATCTCCCGGGGCGACCCCCACGGCGGCCGGCTGCTGAAAAAGAAGATGCACACCGTCCAATCCATGGGCCGCCGCTTTGAGCGGGAGCGGGAGGAGATGACCCAGCTCCCCGAGTGGGAGGAGGCCATCCTCACCGCCTTTGACGGGGACCGCTCCGCCCTGCCCGCGGGCAAGACGGTGCTGAGGCTGGACCTGCCGGAGCTGACGGCAGGGGCGCGGGTGCTCTCACGGGATGTGCGCCTGTGGGTCACCGGGCCGGAGAAGATCGGCATCATCGGCGCCAACGGCGCGGGCAAGTCCACCCTCCTGAAGCGTGTGGCGGAGGAGCTGCTCCCCCGCGCCGACCTGCGGGCGGCCTGGATGCCCCAGGACTACGGGGACGGCATTCTGGGGGATCAAACGCCCATCGACCTCCTGGCTCCCTCCGGCCGGAAAGAGGACATCACCCGGGCCCGCACCCTGCTGGGGGCCATGAAGTACAAGGCGGAGGAGATGGAGCACCCGGCGGCGGGCCTGTCCGGAGGCCAGCGGGCCAAGCTGCTGTTCCTGGCCATGGTCTTAAACGGCAGCAATGTACTCCTGCTGGACGAGCCCACCCGCAACTTCTCCCCTCTGTCCGCCCCGGTGATCCGCCGGGTGCTGGCCGATTTTCCCGGCTGCATCATCAGCGTGTCCCACGACCGGCTGTATCTCAGCCAGGTCTGCGACCGGATATTAGAGCTGACGGAGAACGGCCTGCGCCCGGCCCCATAAAGCGAGCCCGCCCTCCCCGGTCTCACCGGAAAGGGCGGGCTTCTGTTCAATGTTCCAGCCGGGGCCAGACCTTCTCGGCCAGCCAATCCCGCTCATGCTGGTTGTAGCCCAGCATGCCCTCTCTGCCCTCAAACAGGGCATACAGCTTTCGGGCCAGCTCGGCGTAGTCCTCCGCCTGTTCGTTCTCCCCCTTCTCCCGGCAGAGCTGGGACATGCGGGTGAGCATATCCAGCAGATCGTCCCGGCTCAGATAGGCCTGGACCCCGGCGGCCTTCATGGCCTCCTCCCCCTCCAGCAGCTTGGCCGCCAGCTCCAGCTTGGAGAAGTAGATCTCCGGGATCTGCTCCAGGGTGGGCTGCACCAGGGACTGCTCTCCCATGGCGTGGTAGGTCTCCGCCAGGATACGCAGCACATCGTACTTCACATCGTCCAGCTTGGTGACCTCCAGGATGGACTTGCACAGGGTCACCACCTCCTCGCTGCGCTCGGGGGCGCGCATGGTGTAGAGCAGGTTATTGAGGATGATCTCGTTGCCGGGGAACTGCTTCAGTCCCTCCCGCAGCATGGCCTCCGCCTCGGCGGGCCGCTCATCCCGGATGTCCGCCGCCGCCGAGCAGATGTCCATGACCTTCCGCTCCTGCTCCAGCAGGTTGAAGTCGAACAGCTCGTCGGTGGACACCTCAAAAAATCCGGCAATGGCGGGGATGAGGGCCACATCGGGCAGGGCGGCCCCGGTCTCCCACTTGCTCACCGCCTGGAAGGACACCCCCAGCGCCTGGGCCAGCACCTCCTGGGAGATATTCTTCTGTTTCCGCAGGGCCTTGATCTTCTCGCCCATTCTGATCTCCATATACTTTCTTCCTTTTTCTCGTTGTCAACCGGCCGATTGCAATTCCAGCATACCAGATTCCCCGAAGAAAACAATAACGCTATATTTTAGAAAAATTCTAATTTCAGTTGAGCCTGTGCTGTCAAATTACCCGCCGGGGCTTGCTCCGGCGGGTATCGTCATACGTTTATTCCCCCAGCGCCGCCCGGACTACCTGACCCATGCGGGCGTGGTCCAGGGGACGGTCCAGGAAGTATTCCAGGGCGAAGATGGCCTGATGGATGAGCATGGGCAGGCCGTTGCAGGTTTTCAGCCCCCGGCGCTTCGCCTGGGCCAGCAGCTCGGTCTCCGCGGGATGGTAGATGGCGTCGAACACCCCGGCGTGGGCGGGCAGAGCACCCAGGAAAGAAAAGTCCTGAAACTGGTCGGGACAGCCCTCCATGCCCAGATTGGTGCCGTTGACCAGCAGGTCCGCCCCGGCGCACAGCTCCGCCAGGGTCTCCGTGTCAAATCCGGCGGGGGTCATGTTGGGCAGCGAACACAGCCGCTCCGCCTTTTCCACGGTGCGGTTGCACACCCACACCCGCTCCGCGCCGGAGGCCGCCAGCTTCAGGGACATGGCCTTGGACACGCCGCCGGCGCCCAGCACCACGACCCGCCCGGCGGGCCACAGGCCCGCCTCCTCCAGAGCGGCCAGACAGCCCTCCCCGTCGGTGTTGTGGCCGATGAGCCGCCCCTGCCGCAGGCAGACGGTGTTCACCGCTCCGAACCGGGCGGCGTCCTCCCCCAACTCATCCAGCAGGGGAATCAGGTCCTCCTTGTGGGGCATGGTGGCGTTGAAGCCGGTGATGCCGTTCTCTCCGGCCCAGGCCAGATACTCCGGCAGCTCCCCCTTTTTCACCACACGGGCGGTGTAGGGGACGTCCAGCCCCAGCTCGGAGAGCATCGCCCCGTGGATGCGGGGGGACAGGGAGTGGAGGACGGGGTCCCCGATGACCTGGAGCGCGCTCATGCCTGGCCCTCCAGGAAGTGGTCCATGGCCCGCAGGTAGCCCTCAAAGCCCAGGCCGTAAAGCTGCCCCACGCAGGCGGGCGCGGTGACGGACACGGCCCGGAAGGGCTCCCGCTGGTCGATGTGGCTGATGTGTACCTCGTAGACAGGCACCGAGATGGCCTTCAGCGCGTCCAGAATGGCGTAGCTGTAATGGGTGTAGGCCCCCGGGTTGATGACGATGGCGTCATACACCCCGTCGGCGGCCTGGATCTCGTCGATGATGGCCCCCTCGTGGTTGGACTGGAAGCAGCGGGCGGTGGAGCCGTGGGCGGCGGCGTAATCCTGAATGAGGCGGCACAGGGCGTCATAGCTCTGGTCGCCGTAGATGCCCGGCTCCCGCTTGCCCAGCAGGTTCAGGTTGGGCCCGTTGATGATGAGAAATTTCATGGTTTGCATACCTCCCGAAAAATAGCGGCGATCATCCCGGCGGCCTCATCCACCGTGTCAGTGTTGGAAATGGTATACTGCGCGTATTTTTGATAGTATGTAATACGCTCTGAGTAGAGTTGGAACACCCGGTCCCGCTGGCCGGCGATCAGGGGGCGGCCGCCGTGGTCCTCCCCGGCAATGGCCTCCGGAGCCCTGTCCCGGAAGAAAATGACCCCGGTGGCGGCCAGAGCGGCCATGTTCTCCTCCCGCAGCACCATACCGCCGCCGGTGGCGATGATGACCCCCTCCATGGCCGCCGCCCGTTTGGCCGCGGCGGTCTCCATGTCCCGGAAAGCCCCCTCGCCGTCCTGGGCGAAGATGTCCGGGATGGAGCGGCCGTCTGCCTCCACAATGAGCTGGTCGGTGTCCACCAGAGGCATGTGCAGCAGTTTAGACAGGGCGGTGCCCACCTTGGTCTTGCCGCAGCCGGGCATTCCGATGAGTACAAGATTTTTCATGGCCTACCCCCGCTTTTGTCCGATGTACATGATGTGCTCGCCCCAGCTCAGAAACTCCGGCAGCTCCAGGTAGCGCTTGGCCAGCTCAATCCACTGGTCGATCTCCTCCCGGGATCGCTTTAAGATCTCCACCTTGTTGGGGGCCAGAAAGCCCTCCTGAGGGAACAGGTGGAGCTTATCCAGGGGGAACTGCTCCATAAAGGGGAGAATATTCCTCGAATGGTGGAAACAGACATCGGTAAACCCATCCCCGGAATAGTCCTCGCCCCATTCTATCTTGTCCAGCAGGCAATTCACCCGGAGATCTTTCACATCCCCGCAGATAGTGCCGCCGTGCTGAAGATCATAGATCATGCCGGACAGGATGGGGATAAAGGACACATACAGCTTGCCGCCCGGCTTCAGGTGCCGCAGGGCGATGTTCACCGCCTCCACCTGGTCGTTTTGATCCTGAAGATGGTACAGCGGCCCCATGAGGAACACATGGTCAAACTGCCCCAGGCCCAGCCTGTCCAACTCCAGGCAGTTGACGGCGTAGGCGTCCAGGGACACTCCCGCCTCCGCCGCCTTTTCCTTTGCCAGGGCCACATTGCCCCCGGACAGCTCCGCCAGGGTGACGGCGCAGCCCTTTTGGGCGTAATGGATGGAATACCGGCCGGGACCGCCGCCGATGTCCAGAACGGAATGGCCGGGGCGGATGTATTTGTCCATCATCCAGGTGGTCAGCTGGAACTCGAAGATGTTGTATTCCAGCCGGTCCCACTCCGTTTGGGGGGCGCTGTCGTAGTATTGCCGGACAGTCTCGATGTTGTCCCGGTTCACGGCTTTCACCTCAGGTCAGGTTGGATTTGAAATTGCCCAGCACCCGGAAGTCCCCGGTGGTCTGGGCCAGCTCGTGGATGGCATCGTCGGCGGCCGGGTCGGTCAGGCTGCCGGTGAACTCCAGAAAGAACATGTACTCCCAGCTGTGCTCCGGGATGGGGCGGGACTCCAGCTTCACCATGTTCAGGCCGTGGACGGCCAGCACGGTGAGCACCTCGTTCAGGGAGCCGGCCTGGTGGGGCAGCACGAACAGGGTGCTGACCTTGTCCGCCCCGGGGCGCAGCTCCGGCTCCGGGGACACCACCACGAACCGGGTGGTGTTGTGGCTGTTGTGGTTGATCCCCCGGGCCAGAATGGTCAGGCCGTAAAGGGCGGCGGCCCGCTCGGAGCAAATGGCCGCCTTGGTGATGTCGCCGATGGCCGCCACCATCTGGGCAGAGCCGGCGGTGTCCGCCTGGGGCATCCGCTCCCAGTCCGGGTGGGTTTTCAGATACTGCTCGCATTGGAACAGGCCCTGCTCGTGGGAGTACACATGGGTGATGGTGTCCAGGGTGGCCCCCACCGGGGCCATGAGGCAGTGCTCCACCTTCACGGTGGTCTCCCCCACCAGATGGCACTCATACTGGGTCAGCAGGTCGTAGATCTGCCGGATGGCGCCGGTGGAGCTGTTCTCGATGGGCATCACGGCGTAATCCGCCCGATCCTCTTTCAAAGCCTTGAAGCAGTCCTCAAACTGCTCCAGTCCCTCGGCGGCCACGCTCTCTCCGAACACATTGACGCAGGCCTGCTCGCTGTACGCCCCCGGCACCCCCTGGTAGACCACCCGGGGATTCTCCACCGGCCGGCGCACCCGGGCCAGGGATTCCAGATAGCGGCGCAGGCCGGGGTTGTCCGCGCCCTCGCCCACCAGGTCCCGCTGCTGCCGACGTGACAGGGCCATGATGGTCTGGTACAGCTTGATGACGGCGGGGCGCAGCTTCTCTCCGGCCAGTTCTCCCTTTTCGGTGAGCACCTGGCGCTCCCGCGCCTGGTCCAGCACCGGCAGGCCGTGGGCAGCCTTGTACTCCCCCACCTGCCGGGTAATCTCCATCCGGCGGCGGAACAGCTCCACCATCTGCCGGTCCACGGCGTCGATCTCACGCCGCAATTCTTTCAGTTCATCCATCAGCGGTAACTCTCCCTCAGCTGCGCGTAATAGCCGTTGGCCTCCCGAACGCCGTCGATCTCCTCCTGGGTCAGGGGGCGCACCACCTTGGCGGGGCTGCCCAGGATCATGGAGCCGTCCGGGGCGTTCATCTTCCCGGTAACCAGGGCTCCGGCGCCTACGATGCAGTTGCTGCCGATGACCGCGCCGCTGAGCACGATGGCCCCCATGCCGATCAGGGTGCCGCTGCCGATGGTGCAGCCGTGGACGATGGCCCCGTGGCCCACCGTCACATTGTCCCCCACCACGATGGGGTAGCCCCGGCCGGGATGGAACACGCTGTTGTCCTGCACGTTGCAGTTTTTCCCCAGGGTCACGGACTCGTTGTCCCCCCGGATCACCGCGTTGTACCACACGGAGCAGCCGGGGCCGAAGGTCACGTTGCCGTTGACCTTGGCGCCGGGCAGGATGACCACGTTTTCGTCGGTCTCACGCAGAGTTTTCAGATCCATCAGAATTACCTCCTGTCAAATTCCCAGCAGCTCGCAGGCGGCCAGAGCGGCGGCGGCCTCGATGACCGGCACCGCCCGGGGCACCACGCAGGGGTCGTGGCGGCCGGTGAGCTCCAGCTGGGCATTTTCCATCTTTGCCATGTCCACGGTGAACTGGGGGCGGGCGATGGAGGGGGTGGGCCGCATGGTCACCTCAAAGACCACGGGCATACCGTTGGTGATGCCGCCGTTGATGCCCCCGGCACAGTTCTGCTCCGCTTTCACCGTGCCGCCGTCCATATACAGGGGGTCGTTGGCCTCGCTGCCCCGCATGAGGGCGAAGGCCGTGCCCGCGCCGAAGGCCACCGCCTTCACAGCGGGGACGGCGAACAGGTACTGGGAGAAGATGCCCTCGGCGTTGCCGCCGAAGTCGGGCTCGCCCAGTCCGGCGGGCAGGCCGAACACGGCGCACTCGATGGAGCCGCCCACCGAGTCCCTGTCCTCCCGGGCCTCCAGAATGGCCGCCTGCATCTCCTTCCCCTTCTCGTCGTCCAGCACGGGGAAGTCCTTCCGGGCCGCGTCCCGCAGGCTCTCCCAATCCTCCAGGAATCCGTCGTTGACGCCGTAGATGGTGCTGATGTGGGCGCCCACGAAGATATTCCGCTGGGCCAAAATCTGCTTGGCCACCGCCCCGGCGAACACCAGGGGCGCGGTGAGCCGCCCGGAGAAGTGGCCGCCGCCCCGGTAGTCGTTGAATCCGCCGTACCGCACATGGGCGGCGTAGTCGGCGTGGCCGGGCCGGGCCAGGTCCTTGGTGCGGGCATAGTCAGACGAGCGGGTGTCTGTGTTCTCGATGAGGGCGCACAGGGGCGCGCCGGTGGTCCTGCCCTCAAACAGGCCGGACAGCACCTCCACCCTGTCCGCCTCCTTCCGGGCGGTGGTCAGTGCGCTCTGCCCCGGCGCCCGGCGGGCCATGTCAAAGCGGATGGCCTCCCAGTCCAGCTCCAGCCCGGCGGGCACTCCGGTCAGGGTCACGCCGATGGCGGGGCCGTGGGATTCTCCGAAAATGGTGTATTTCATATCGCTCATTCCTCCCGGATGATGCAGCCCCCAAGGGCCTCGTAGTCCTCCCAGAAGTTGGGGTAGGATTTGGCCACGCACTCCGCCCCGGTGATGGTCACCGGCTGCCGGCAGCAGGTGGCGGCCATGGCCGCCATCATGGCGATGCGGTGGTCGTTGTGGGCGCTGACCGTCACCCCGCCGGGCAGGGAAGGCTGGCCCTCGATGACCAGATTGTCCTCCCCCTCGGTGACCTTGGCACCCAAAGCGTTCAGAACCTCTGTCACAGTGGCCAGGCGGTCGCTCTCCTTGATGCGCAGGCGGGCGGCGTTGACAATATGGGTGGTGCCCTCCCGCACCGCGGCCCGGACCGCCAAAGGCGGCACCAAATCCGGGCACTGGGATACATCCAGCTCCACCTCTCCACGGCCCCCCAGACGCTCACAGTAGGGCACGATGATCTTATCTCCCTGGGCGGAAAAGGGATTCAGTCCGAGAAGAAGCACCTCGCTGCCCAGGCCCTGGGCGGCGTACCAGAAGCCCGCCTGGGACCAGTCGGCCTCCACGGCCAGCCGCCGGGGCTGATAGGTCTGCCCGCCGGGGATGCGGAAGGTCCGCCAGCCCTTGTTTTCGATTCGGATGCCGAACTGCTTCAGGGCGTCCAGGGTCATGACCACATAGTCCAGCGACTCCAGCCTGGTGGTGATCTGGATGACGCTGTCCCCGTTCAGCAGAGGGAGCGCGTAGAGCAGGCCGGTGACGAACTGGCTGGACACATCCCCGGGCAGGCGGTACTCCCCGGGGGTCAGCAGGCCGCTGACGGTGAGCACGCCGTCCCTCTGTTCGTAAAAAATGCCCTTCTCGTCGAACAGGTCGAAATAGGGCTTCTGGGGCCGCTCCATGAGCCGTCCCCGGCCGGTGAACACGCCGCCTCCCCGCACCGCCAGGGCCACCGGGATGAGGAAGCGCAGGGTGGAGCCGGACTCGCCGCAGTCCAGCCGGGGCGGGGCCAGCCGCCGCAGGGGGGACATGGCGTTGGCGCCCATGCCCCGCACCGTCAGGGTGTCCCCCTCCCAGGTAAAGCCGGCCCCCAGCTCCTCCATGCAGGCCACGGTGGCCGTGATGTCCTGGGAGCGGGCCACATTGGAGAGGACGCTCTCCCCATCCGCCAGGGCGGCGGCGATGATGAGCCGGTGGGCCTGGCTCTTGGAGGGGGGCGGGGTGATGATGCCCTTCAGTTTCGCGGGCGTAATGGTCACATTCATGGAATTCACGCTCCCAGCATGGGCTCCAGCAGAGCCAGCAGCTCATCCTTCTTCATTTTGGTGGGGGCCGTTTTCCCCAGCTCGGAGAGGAAGATCAGGGTGATGCTGTCCCCCGCCCCCTTTTTATCCAGACCCACCGCCTCGGTCATGGTGGCCCGGTCGCAGGGGATGTCGGCGGGCAGGCCGAACTTTTGGATCAGCGCCGCGATGGGCTCCACCGTCTCCGGCGGCGTGACCCCGGCGGCCACGCCCAGCCGGGCGGCCCAGTTCATGCCCGCCGCCACCGCCTGGCCGTGGGTCCAGGTCTCGTAGTGGCCCGCCAGCTCGAAGGCGTGGCCGATGGTGTGGCCGAAGTTCAAAATCATCCGCAGGCCGGTGTCCCGCTCGTCCTCCATGACAACTTCCCGTTTAATATCGCAGCAGGTATACAGAACGTGTTCGATCTCGTCCATGACCGCCCCTCTGGAGGGGTGGGCGGCCAGAAAGTCGAAGAAGGTTTTGTCCCGGATGCAGCCGTACTTGATGACCTCCGCCATGCCGTCGGCAAAGGTGGCGTCGGGCAGGGTGTCCAGCACGTCCGGGTCCATAAGCACCAGTCTGGGCTGCCAGAAGGCCCCGGCCAGGTTCTTGCCCGCCTTCAGGTCCACGGCCACCTTGCCGCCCACGGAGGAGTCCACCTGGGCCAGCAGGGTGGTGGGCAGCTGCACAAAGTCCACCCCCCGCAGGATGGTGGCGGCGGCAAAGCCCGCCAGGTCCCCCACCACACCGCCACCCAGGGCGGCCACCGCGTCGGTGCGGGTCAGGCCGAAGGCCATGAACACCTCCCACAGACGGGACAGCTCCCCGGCACACTTGGAGCCCTCCCCGGCGGGGACGGTGATGAGCCGGGCCTCAAACCCGGCGGCAGTCAGGCTGTCCAGCACGGTCTGGCCGTAGAGGGGGGCCACGTTGCTGTCGCTGACCAGGGCGATCTTCCGGGCCTTCGGCAGCACGGCGCGGATGTGCTCTCCCGCCCGGCCCAGCAGGCCCCGCTGGATCAGAATATCATATTCCCGGCCCGGCAGGGCCACGGTCAAGGTCTTCATCGTCATC
>JBJEYO010000001.1:19930-25910 GCA_051886935.1 Candidatus Enterenecus sp.
TCAAACCAGCTTCTTCCCCACCAGGTCCACCAGGGGGGCGATCTTACCCATAAGCCGGGAGAATTTCTCCGGCGTCAGGGACTGCTGCCCGTCGCACTTGGCGTGGGGCGGGTCGTTGTGGACCTCCACCATCAGTCCGTCCGCTCCCACAGCCACGGCAGCCATGGCCAGGGGCTCCACCATCCAGTACATCCCGGCGGCGTGGGAGGGGTCCACGACGATGGGCAGGTGGCTCATCTGCCGGATGGCGGGGATGGCGGACAGGTCCAGGGTGTTGCGGGTGTAGGTCTCAAAGGTGCGCACGCCCCGCTCGCACAAAATCACGTTCTCGTTGCCGGCGGACATGATGTACTCCGCCGACATAATCCACTCCTCGTAGGTATTGGCCAGGCCCCGCTTGAGCAGAATAGGCTTGGACATCTTGCCCACCTCTTTGAGCAGGTCGAAGTTCTGCATGTTCCGGGCGCCGATCTGCACCACGTCCACCTTTTCCTCGAACAGCTCGCAGTATTTGGGGCTCATCAGCTCAGTGACGATGGGCAGGCCGGTGGCCGCCCTGGCCTCCAGCAGCAGCTCCAGGCCGTCCACCCCCATGCCCTGGAAGGAGTAGGGGGAGGTGCGGGGCTTGAAGGCGCCGCCCCGGAGCAGGGCCGCGCCGGAGGCCTTCACGTCCTGGGCCACCTCCACGATCTGCGCCTCGCTCTCGATGGAGCAGGGTCCGGCGATGACGGTGAAGTTCCCGCCGCCCACGGGCACCCCCTGCACATCCACCACCGTGTCCTCCGGGTGGAATTTGCGGTTGGCCTTCTTGTAGGGCTCCTGCACCCGCATGACCCGCTCCACATCGTCGTTCATGCTCAGTTTGTCCATGTCGATGTGAGTGGTGTCTCCCACCAGGCCCAGGATGGAGCAGCCCACGCCATTGGTAACGCCCACTTTGACGCCGTGTTCCTTCTCCAGCTGCGCCACGAGCTTCTGGATTCTCTCCTGCTGAACGCCCGGTTTCATTACGATGACCATAGTATTTCCTCCCACTCAAATCAATACAAAGTAAGCGCCGGCCGGGGCGGCAAGAGCGGCCCGGCGAGCAATTTTGCGCCAAGATGAGGCGCGGAAACGCAGGAATAATTTGTTTATTTCAAGTTTTCGCAACGAAATATTGGCACAAAAGAGCCGCCGGACGCCGCAGGCGCATCGGATCGGCGCTTACGAAATAAAAAACGCTCATTGACAGCGGCGTGTCAATGAGCTCCGATGGAATATATCCGGGTATGGCCCCAGGGGGGCCGGAAACTCAATTCACACCTGCTGCCTCTCCACGGCGAAATAGCCGGCCCCGATAAATCGGGCCCAGCCAAAGGAGAAGTGGAAGCTGTGGGCGCAGACGAGTTTCATGCCGATACCTCGCGAATGCTTATAGATGGTAATAGTATACCCTCACTCCGGCGGAATTGCAAGCCCTTTTTCCGTTGACAACGGCCCGGCGGGAGGGTAGGATAAAGCTGAAAAGGAAGTGACCTTCATGAGCCATACCGTTGAGCTGCTCTCCGTGGGCACCGAGCTGCTGCTGGGGAGCATCGTCAACTCCGACGCCCAGGTCCTGTCCCGGGAGCTGTCCGCCCTGGGGCTCAATGTCCGCTACCACTCGGTGGTGGGGGACAACCCCCAGCGCCTGCGCCAGTGCGTGGAGCTGGCCAAAGGCCGGGCGGACATTCTCATCACCACCGGCGGCCTGGGCCCCACCTGCGACGACCTGACCAAGCAGGTGCTGGCGGAGGCCTTCGGCAGAAAGCTGGTGTTCCACGCTGACTGCGCCGACGGCATCCGGGCCTATTTTGCCCGGTCCGGCCGGACCATGACGGAGAACAACCTGCAGCAGGCCTGGCTGCCCGAGGGCTGCACCGTGCTGGACAACCGCTGGGGCACCGCCCCCGGCTGCGCCTTCCAAAGCGGGGACAACTATGTGGTCATGCTCCCCGGCCCCCCCAGTGAGTGCCTGCCCATGTTCCGGGAGGAGGCCGCCCCCTGGCTGGCCGCCCTCAGCGAGGGGGTCATCCGCTCCCGCACCCTGCGGGTGTTCGGCATGGGGGAGTCCCAGGTGGAGTCTCTGCTCCGTGACCGGATGAACGAGCTGACCAATCCCACCCTGGCCCCCTACGCCAAGGAGGGGGAGGTGGAGCTGCGCGTCACCGCCAAGGCCCCCACGGCGGAGGAGGCGGAGGCCCTCATCGCCCCGGTGGAGGAGGAGGTGCGCGCCCTGCTGGGCGACCTGGTCTACGGGGCGGACGTAGCCTCTTTGGAGCAGGTAGTGCTGGAGGGGCTGAAGGCAAAGGGCCTGACCCTGGGTACGGCGGAGAGCTGCACCGGCGGCCTCATCGCCAAGCGCCTCACCGACCTGCCCGGCGCCTCCGCCGCGTTCAGGGGCGGCGTGGTCAGCTACACCAATGAAGTGAAGGCCGGCGTGCTGGGGGTGTCCCCGGCTCTGCTGGAGGAGCGGGGCGCGGTGTGCGCCGAAGTGGCCGCCGCCATGGCCCGGGGTGCCAGGAGGGCGCTGGGCTGCGGCCTGGCGGTGTCGGTCACCGGCGTGGCCGGGCCGGACAGCGACGACCGGGGCAACCCGGTGGGGCTGGTCTATGTGGCCCTGGCCGACCATGAGCGCTGCTGGGTGCGGCGTCTCACTCTGGCCGGCGCCCGGAACAGCCGTGACCGCGTCCGTATCCAGTCCGCCAACCACGCCCTGGACCTGGTCCGCCGTTATCTGGAAGGGCTGGACATGAAGGCCGCCCTTGCCTGACCGGGCCGCGCTGTGATACAATACGGGATATGAAAGGAGGTGTCCCCGGTGAAACGACTGCTCAAGGTCCTGGCCTGCGTGCTGCTGTGCGCGGCCATGCTGTGCGCCCTCATCTTCCCCGCCAGCGGCGCCTCCACCATCTACCTCATGGCGGTGAACGACACGGTCCATGAGACCACCGCCGACAACATGCCCATGCTGGTGGGCGGTGTCCTCTACATCCCCTACACCATGCTGTCCGTCCAGGCCACCGGCATCAATCTGGGCGTCCGCGCCCAGTACAGCGCCGCCCGGGACACCCTGACCGTGACCGGCCCCAACGCCGTGGTCACCTTCAACACCCGGAGCAACACCGCCTCCGACGCCGACGGCAACCCCCTCTCCGTTCGGGCCATGGTGCGCAACTCCATGGTGTTCCTGCCGGTGGCGTGGCTGTGCAGCTATTTTCCCAGCCTCAACTGCTCCCTCATCAAGACCTCCTACTGCACTCTGGTGCGGCTGACCAACAGCGCGGTGATCCTCTCCGACGCGGGATTTGTGGACGCGGCGGACGACATGCTGCGGGAAAATCTGGCCCGCTATCAGGCCTCCCTGGCCACTCCGTCGCCCTCTCCCTCCGCTTCCCCCTCCCCCTCGCCCTCACCCACGGTCTCGCCGTCCCCCTCGCCAGAGCCCACCCCCCAGCAGCCCGCCCCCCTGGTCTATCTGGCCTTCCGCTGGGGGGAGTTCGCCGGGGACATGGCCTCCGCCCTGGAGAGCCGGGGCCAGCGGGGCCTGTTCCTCTTTTCCGCCGATGAGCTGGAGGGACAGGGGGAGCTGATCCGCCGCCTGGTGGGTCAGGGGCACCAGATCGGCCTGGCCCTCACCGGCTCCGATCTGTCCGGCTGCCTGGAGCAATGGGAGCGGGGCCGGGCCCTGCTGGCCCGGCTGGCCTGCTGCACCACCGTCATCGCCTCCGCCGACGAGCTGGATGGGACGGGCCGTCAGGCCCTGCGGGAGGCCGGCTGCGCCCTGTGGACCGCCACCCTGTCTGCCGACGGGCTGACCGCCGCCACCCTGCTGCGCCGGCTGAGCCCCACCTCCGCCAACTATGTGGAGTTCTCCTGCGGCGCGGAGGGCTCTGCCCTGTTTGGCAGCGTGCTGCGCACCCTGACCGGCGACGAGTACCGCCTGCGTCAGGCCCTGGCCCCGGAGCTGTAATTCTGACGGCCCCACTGTTGAGAGAAAGAGAGTGAGCGTCATTTCATGCTTGTTCTGCTGGCCATATTCGGACTGATCTGCCTGTACAGAATCAAATTTTCCTCCTTCCACCCCGACTATATGGGCACCGGCCAGACCGGCTCCATCAAGGGCATTTTCGCCATGGTCATCCTGTTCTCCCATCTGCGGAGCTATCTGACCGTCACCGCCCCGGCGGATCTGCTCTACTGCGCCCTGCTGGACCTCATCGGCCAGCTGATGGTGACCCTGTTCTTCTTCTACTCCGGCTACGGTATTCTGGAGTCCTTCAAGCGCAAGGAGAACTATACCGGGACCTTCTTCAGAAACCGCATCCTCAAGACGCTGGTCCACTTTGATATGGCCGTGCTGCTGTTCCTGACTCTCTCCCTTCTGCTGGGGCAGACCTATCCCCCAAAGACCTATCTCCTGTGCTGGGTGGGCTGGACCTCCCTGGGCAACTCCAACTGGTTCATCTTCGACATGCTGGCACTGTACCTGGTGACCTGGTTCGCTCTGCTGCTGGCCGGCCGCACCGGGCGGAATCCGCTGTGGGCCTGCCTTCTGACCACCGCGTTCAGTCTGGTCCTGTGGGTCGTTCTGCGGGAGCTGCGGCCCGGCGGCTGGGGCACCATCTGGTACAACACCATTCTCTGCTACCCTCTGGGCATGTGGTACTCCCTGGTGCGGGAACGGTTGGACGATCTGTGGCAGCGCCGGAAAGCTCTCTCCTGGCTGTCGCTTTTCCTGGTCGGCCTCTGTTTTGTCGGCTGCGGGCTGCTGTACCGGCGCACCGGGCGGGTCACAGTGTACAGCCTGTATGCCTGCGTCTTCTCCCTGCTGGTGGTGCTGGTCACCACCAAGGTGAAGGTGGACAACCCCATCCTCCGCTGGCTGGGCGAGAACTCCTTCGCCATCTACATCCTCCAGCGCCTGCCCATGATCCTGATGGAGCATTTCGGGCTGGCCCGGTACAATCTCCTGTTCGCCGTGCTGTCCATCGCCCTGACCCTGCCCCTGGCCTGGGGGTTCAACAGGCTCTATGCCCTTGTGGACCGCAGGCTGTTCCCCGCCCGGCGGCTTCAAAAAGCATAAAAAATACGAGGCGCCGCGGCGCCTCGTATTTTTTGTTTGATCACAGCTCCAGCATGACCCGCTCGATGCCGGCCACGGCCTCGTCCACCAGGGCCTCCACATCCAGGGCCTGCTCCGCCTCCTCCAGCTCCTCCGGGCGGGGCTTGGTCCTGGGGTGCTTGGGGGTGAACACGGTGCAGCAGTCCTCGTAGGGCAGAATGGAGGTCTCGAAGGTGCCGATCTTCCGGGAGATGCGGACGATCTCCTCCTTGTCCATGCCCACCAGGGGCCGCAGCACCGGCACGGTACACACCGCGTTGGTGCAGGCCATGGCGTCCAGGGTCTGGCTGGCCACCTGGCCCACCGACTCGCCGGTGACCAGGGCCTGGAATCCGTTCTTCTCCGCCACCCGGCAGGCAATGCGCATCATGAACCGCCGCATGAGGATGGTGAACAGCTCCTCCGGGCAGGAGCGGCGCAGCTCCTCCTGAATCTTCGTGAAGGGCACTACATGGACGCAGGTCTTGCCGGTGTAGGGCACCAGCAGCCGGGCCAGGTCCAGCACCTTCTCCTTGGCCTCCGGGGAGGTGTAGGGGTAGGAATAGAAGTGGATCATGTCCACGATGACCCCCCGCTTGGCGATCATCCAGGAGGCCACGGGGGAATCGATTCCGCCGGACAGCAGGCTCAGGGCACGGCCGCCCATGCCCACGGGCAGGCCGCCGGCCCCCGGCTCCGGGTCGCCGTGGACAAAGGCCTCGTAGTCCCGCACCTCCACATGGACGGTGAGCTCCGGGTGGTGCATCTCCGCCGTCAGGTTGGGATAGGCCCCGTCCAGCTCGCCCCCCACATACTGGGACAGCTGGATGGAGTTCAGGGGAAAGGTCTTGTCCG
>JBJEYO010000002.1:0-5095 GCA_051886935.1 Candidatus Enterenecus sp.
CGCTGTACCCGTTCCGTCATGGCTTTACTCCTCAATTTCTCCGGTCAGGTCCCCGTCGGACACGCCGGTAATGCGCACCCAGACGAACTCGCCGGGCATGATGACGTCGGCGGCGGTGAACAGTACCCGGCCGTCGATGTCCACCGAGTCGGCGTAGGTGCGGCCCACATAGCAGCCCTCCCCGGCGTCAAAGCCCTCGCACAGGACCTCCATGCAGGTGCCCAGCCGGTCCTCGTTGTACTGGTCCATGACGCGGGACTGGAGGTCCACCACCAGCTCCACCCGGCGCTGGGCCACATCCGGGTCCACCTGGTTCTCCATGGCGGCGGCCAGGGTACCCTCCTCCGGGGAGAACTGGAACACCCCCGCCCGCTGGAGCTTCTGCTCCCGCAGGAAATCGCACAGCTCCTCAAACTCCGCCTCTCCTTCGCCGGGCAGACCGCAGATCAGGGAGGTGCGGATGACCACATCGGGCATGGCCGCCCGCAGCTTGGCGAACAGCGCCTCGATCTCCGCCCTGGTGGAGCGGCGGCGCATGGCCTTCAGAATGCCGTCGTTGGCGTGCTGGATGGGGATGTCCAGATAGTGGACGATCTTCTTTTCCCGGGAAATGACTTCGATCAGTTCGTCGGTCACTGCCTCGGGGTACAGGTAGTGGAGCCGGATCCAGTGGAAGTCAAGTTTACATAACTCTTCCAGCAGTCCCGCCAGAGAGGTACCGTCCTTCAGGTCCCAGCCATAGCGGGTGATGTCCTGGGCGATGACGATGAGCTCCTTCACACCGCTGTCGGCCAGCTTTTTCGCCTCAGCCAGCAGGGACTCCATGGAGCGGCTGCGGTAGCGGCCCCGGAGCTTGGGGATGATGCAGAAGGCGCAGCCATTGCTGCAGCCCTCGGCGATCTTCAGATAGGCGGTGTAGGGCGGCGTGGTCACCATGCGCTCCCCATCGTCATAGGCCCGCTGGATGTCCCCGAAGTGCTCGGCCTTCTCCCCGGCCATCAGCTCCTCCACGGCGGAGACCACGTCGGTGTAACTGCCGGTGCCCAGCATACCGTCCACCTCGGGCAGCTCGGCGCGGATGTCGTCGGTGTACCGCTGGGTCAGGCAGCCGGCCACCAGCAGCTTCTTCAGCTTGCCCTCGGCCTTCAGCTGGCCCAGCTCCAGAATGTTGTCGATGGCCTCGCTCTTGGCGGACTCGATGAAGCCGCAGGTGTTGAGCACCGCCACGTCGGCCCCCTCCGGGTCGCCGGTGACGGTCCAGCCCTCCTTGCGGCACAGGGCCATCATCTGCTCGGTGTTCACCAGATTCTTGGCGCAGCCGAGAGAGATAAACGCAACTTTCAAGGGTCTTTTCTCCTTTGCATCAAATAAAGGTATACCGCCCTTCCCGGCGGGGAGGCATTTGGGGGGACTGGTCGGGCCAGCCCAGGGTCACGGCCGCCACGAACTTCCCCTTGCCGGGGGCGAAGCGGTCCCGAAGCTCCGGACCGAAGCCCATGCGCTGAGGCGCCGAGATCCAGCAGGAGCCGACTCCCCTGTCCCATGCGGCCAGCAGCAGGTTCTCAATGGCGGCGGAAACGCTCTGAACAGCGCCGTGCTCGTCAGGATAGTCGTCCTTGAGCAGAAAGGCCAGCACACACACCGGCGCCCCGCCCAGGGAGACCAGGAAGTTCTGGGTCTCAGCGATGGTCTCCGGATTTTTGGCGAAGCGCTCCCGGAGCACCGGGTTGAACTTCTCCACCACCCTGACCATGATCTCCCGCAGGTCGGCCATGGCCTCAGGGGAGCGGACCACCACAAAGTGCCAGTGCTGAAGATTGATGGCGGAGGGGGCCGCCAGCGCGGGTTCCAGAATCTCCATCAGCAGCTCGTCCGGCAGGGGTTCGCTTTTGTACTTCCGCACGCTCCGGCGGGTCAGCAGGCATTCTCTGGCCTCCATCCCGGCCCCTCCTCTCGTTTCAGCGGCTTTATTCCTCCATCTCCGCCCCATACCGCTCCAGGGCGGCGGAGATCTCCTCCCAACCGAAGCCCCGGCGGGCCAGGTAGTCAGAGACCTTTTTCAAATTCTCCCGGGTGGGCTCCGCCCCCCGCAGCTTTTGGCGCACCAGCCTGTCCAGGGCATCCTCCGGCCCGGGCTGTTCGCCCAGGGCGTCCTCCCAGCAGTCCCGGGGCACCCCCCGGCGGTACAGCTCGTCCCGGATCTTCCGCTCTCCGAAGCCCTTTGCAACGTAGTGCCGCACCACAGCGGCGGCGTACTCCCCATCGTTGAGCAGGCCCAGCTCCTCCATGCGGTCGGCGGCCTGCTCGGCGCCCTGCCGCAGAGCCTCCCGCTCCCGGGCCAGGGCCTCCGGGTCGGGTTCCGCCTGGACCAGCTCCGTCTTTTTCCGGCGGCGGGACGGGGCGGACAGCTTGTCCACCAGCTCTTTTCTGGACATGGCACGGGCGGACAGTAGCTCTACTGCCCGCTCGTTCAGTTTACTCTGCTGGGCGGCGGCCGTCAAGGCCGCCGCCTCCTGTTCATTCAGCTCTTTGCCCGCGTACAGGGACAGGGAGACCACATCCCCCTCGCCCACGCGGAGAAAGGAGCCGTCCTCAAACCAGACCAGCCAGCGGCCGGCCCTGTGCTGGGAGGGCTCCAGCTTTTCGATTCTCATCCCTCAAAGTCGTCGGCGGACACATCCACCGCCCGGCCGGCGGCCTTGGCGGCGATCTGGGCCTGGCGGCTCATGAGCTTGAAGGAGTTGGCGCGGATCTCGGCCTCCACCCTCTCCGCCACCTCCGGGTTGTCCCTCAGGTACTGCTTCACCGCATCGCGGCCCTGGCCCACCCGGGTCTCCCCCATGGAGAACCAGGAGCCGGACTTCTGGATGATGTCCAGCTTGACGGCCAGGTCCACCAGCTCGCCCCACTTGGAGATGCCCTCGCCGTACATGATCTCGAACTCCGCCTCACGGAAGGGGGGCGCCACCTTGTTCTTGACGATCTTGGCCTTGGTGCGGTTGCCCACCACCTCGGAGCCGCTCTTGATGGCCTCGATGCGGCGCACCTCGATACGCACGGAGGAATAGAACTTCAGCGCCCGGCCGCCGGTGGTGACCTCAGGATTGCCGTAGACCACGCCCACCTTTTCCCGGAGCTGGTTGATGAAGATGACGATGCAGTTGGTCTTGGAGATGGAGCCGGCCAGCTTGCGCAGGGCCTGGCTCATCAGCCGGGCCAGCAGGCCCACATGGCTGTCGCCCATGTCGCCCTCGATCTCCGCCCGGGGAGTCAGGGCGGCCACGGAGTCCACCACCACCACGTCAATGGCGCCGGAGCGCACCAGGGCCTCGCAGATCTCCAGGCCCTGCTCGCCGGTGTCCGGCTGGGAGATGAGCATGGAGTCGATGTCCACCCCCAAGGCCCGGGCGTAGGCCGGGTCCAGGGCGTGCTCGGCGTCGATGAAGGCCACCTCGCCCCCCCGCTTCTGGGCCTCGGCCAGAACGTGCAGGGCCAGGGTGGTCTTGCCGGAGGACTCGGGACCGTAGATCTCGATGATGCGTCCCTTGGGCACGCCGCCGATGCCCAGGGCGATGTCCAGGGACAGGGAGCCGGTGGGAATGGCCTCCACCATGATGTGGGTGTTCTCCCCCAGACGCATGATGGAGCCCTTGCCGAACTCCCGCTCGATCTGGGCGATGGCCGTGTCCAGGGCCTTCTTCTTGTCGGAGGCCGGAGCGGCCGGCTCCACGCTCATTTTCTTGTCTGCCATATTGCTACCATCCTTCCCGCCGGCGGAGCCGGCCCTCGTTTCTCTCTCAGAATATTGAAATGTAAGTCCCATAAAACGGACTTATTCCGCGGTCCCCTCCACCACGCGCCAGTGGCCGCCGGGGTCCTTGAAGGTCTGAATATCGCCGTAGCCCCGCTCCGCCAGGATGTACTCCACCGCCGGGGCCTGGTCGAAGCCGATCTCAAAGATGAGCCTGCGGCGGGGGCGCAGGGCGTTGCGCCACTTCAGCGCCACGGCCCGGTAGAAGTCCAGACCGTCCTCCCCGCCGTCCAGGGCCATGCGGGGCTCGTAATCCCGCACCGACGCGTCCAGTCCGGCCAGGTCGCCGGAGGGAATGTAGGGCGGATTGCACAGGATCAGGTCGAAGTCGCTGAGCAGCGGGGGCGGAGCCTCCAGGGCGTTGGCCCGGGCGGCGCTCACCTGGCCGCTGACGCCGCAGCGGCGGATATTCTGCCGGCACACCCGCAGGGCGTCCTCCGACCAGTCCGCCAGCACCACCTCGGCGTCCGGCCGCTGGCTGGCCACCGCCAGACCCACGCAGCCGCTGCCGGCGCACAGGTCCAGCACCCGGACCGGCCCCGCCAGGCTCTTCAGGGCCTCCAGCCCCCGCTCCACCAGGGTCTCGGTGTCGGGCCGGGGGATGAGCACATCCCGGCAGATGTCCAGGGTCAGGCCGTAGAACTCCCACTCACCGATGATGTAGGCCACCGGCTCCCCCGCCAGGCGGCGGTCCAGCAGCTCCCGGAACCGGGCGCACACCGTGTCGGAGGCGTACAGGGGCAGGTCCCGCAGCAGGCGCTCCCGGGGCTTGTCCGCGGCGAAGGCCAGCAGCTCCCTGGCCTCCAGCTGGGCCTGCTCCACCCCCGCCTGCCGCAGGGCCCGGCGGGCGTCCAGATATAGGTCGTTATAGGTACAGGCCACAGTCCATATCTCCTATCTTACCACTGATCCGCGCCCTGCTCCTCGGGCAGCACTTCCTTCAGGGCCGCAATGGCCACCTCGATCATGGAGTCGTCCGGCTCAAAGGTGGTGAAGTTCTGCATCCACATGCCGGGAGCCCGGAGGGCGCGGCACAGGGCGCCGTCATGGCCGCCCACATAGCGGTTGAACTCGTAGGTGACGCCGCAGATGAAGGGCAGCAGCAGCAGATGGAGGACCATCCGCAGCAGGGTGTTCTCGATGTGCAGCGGAGTGAAGATGACGATGGACAGGAAGATGGACACGATGATGACTACGAACAGGAAGCTGGTGCCGCAGCGTGGATGGTGCCGGGGCTGGATGCGGACATTGTCCACCGTCAGCTCCAGGCCGTTTTCATAGCAG
>JBJEYO010000003.1:0-5050 GCA_051886935.1 Candidatus Enterenecus sp.
CTCCAGTGGGGCGGCCGAAGCGGTGGTTGAATTGTACCGCGAGCACGCCGAGACCCGGATATTCTGAAGAGAGAAGGGAAGACCATGAGCTTTTCCGCCGCGGTGAAACAGGAGCTGTGCAGACAGAATATCAGCCGCCGCTGCTGCGCCCAGGCGGAGGCCTACGGCATCCTCCTGTTCTGCAACACCTTTCACGCCCGGCAGGTGCGCATCGTCACCGAGTCCCAGGGACTGAAGGAGCGCCTGCCGGTGCTGTTCCGCAAGGCCTTTCATGTGGCCTTTGACGCCCTGCCCCAGGAGGGGGAGGGGAAGGGGGCCTTTCTGATCGAGGACCCGGCCAAGCTCCAGACCATCTTCGACGCCTACGGCCTGGAGCGGGAGGCGGCGGTGTCCCTCCATGTGAACTTCGCCCATTTGGAGGAGGACCATTGCCGGACCGCCTTCCTCCGGGGGGCCTTCCTGGCGGGGGGGTCGGTGACCGACCCGCTGAAGAGCTATCATCTGGAGCTGGCCACCTCCCACTTCCATGTGGGGCGGGAGGTGCCCGCCCTCATGCGGGAGGCGGGGTTCCAGCCCAAGGAGACCACCCGCAAGGGTAATTACATCACCTATTTCAAGCAGAGCGAGCATATCGAGGACTTTCTCACCGCCATCGGCGCACCCATATCCGCCATGGAGATGATGACCGCCGCCATGGAGCGGGACCTGCGGGGCAGCGTGAACCGCCGGGTGAACTGCGACGCCGCCAACCTGGACAAGCTGGTGGCGGCGGCCCAGCACCAGATCGAGGCCATCCATACCCTGGAGGAGCACGGTCTGCTGTCCGCCCAGCCCGCCAAGCTGCAGGAGGCCGCCCGGCTGCGGGTGGAGAACCCGGAGCTGACCCTGAGCCAGCTGGCCGCCCTGTGCGATCCGCCGGTGACCAAGTCCGCCCTGAACCACCGGCTGCGGAAGCTGGTGGAGGAGGCGGAGACAATAGGGCGATAAGAGCTGTTTCCTCCCCTTTCCCGCCCATCACTTTCATCTGAGACCGGAGGTGCCCCATGGCCTTTACCCACCTACATCTTCATACGGAATACTCCCTGCTGGACGGGGCCTGCCGCATCAAGGAGCTGGCCAAGCGGGTGAAGGAGCTGGGCCAGGACTCGGTGGCCATCACCGACCACGGGGTCATGTACGGGGTCATCGACTTCTACCGGGCCTGCAAGGCGGAGGGGATCAAGCCTATCATCGGCTGCGAGGTCTATGTGGCCCCCCGCACCCGGTTCGACCGGGTCCACGAGCTGGACGCCGACTCCAGCCACCTGGTGCTGCTGTGCCGCAACGAGACGGGTTACCGCAACCTGTCCTACATGGTGTCCATGGCCTTTACCGAGGGCTTTTACATCAAGCCCCGCATCGACATGGACCTGCTGCGGGAGCACAGCGAGGGCCTTATCGCCCTGTCCGCCTGCCTGGGTGGCCGGATTCCCAAGCTGCTCAGTCAGGGCCTGTACGACAAGGCCAGGGCCCACGCCCTGGAGATGCGGGAACTGTTCGGAGAGGACGGCTACTACCTGGAGCTCCAGGACCACCACCTGCCCGAGCAGCAGGCGGTGAACGCCGGAATCCTCCGCCTCCACGAGGAGACGGGCATCCCCCTGGTGTGCACCAACGATGCCCACTACCTGACGAGGGAAGACTCCGCCATGCAGGACACCCTCATCTGCATCCAGACCGGCAGGCTGCTGGAGGACGAGAACCGGATGCGGTTTGAGACCGACGAGTTCTACGTCAAGAGCGAGGAGGAGATGCGCGCCCTCTTTCCCAACTGCCCGGAGGCCATTGAGAACACCCACCGCATCGCCGAGCTGTGCAACGTGGAGTTTGAGTTCGGCAAGTACCACCTGCCGGAGTTCAAGCTGCCGCCGGGGGAGACCGACGGGGACGCCTACTTTGAAAAGCTGTGCTGGCAGGGCTTTGCCCGGCGCTATCCCCAGCAGCCGGAGGAGTACGCCAAACAGCTGCGCTATGAGATGAGGGTCATCCGGCAGATGGGGTTTGTGGACTACTTCCTCATCGTGTCCGACTTCATCGGCTACGCCAAGAGCCAGGGGATTCCCGTGGGCCCGGGCCGCGGCTCCGCCGCCGGCTCCATGGTGGCCTACTGCATGAATATCACCGACATCGACCCCATGAAGTACAGCCTGTACTTCGAGCGGTTTTTGAACCCCGAGCGGGTCACCATGCCGGATATTGACATCGACTTCTGCATCCGCCGGCGGCAGGAGGTCATCGACTATGTGTCCCGGAAGTACGGGGAGGACCACGTGGCCCAGATCGTCACCTTCGGCACCATGAAGGCCAAGGCCGCCATCCGGGACGTGGGCCGGGTGATGAACCTGCCCTACGCCGAGGTGGACAACATCGCCAAGCTGGTGCCCTTCGACCTGAAGATGACCATTGACAAGGCCCTGGAGCTGTCCAAGCCCCTCTCCGACCTCTATGAGGGGGACGAGAAGGTGAAGAAGCTGGTGGACATGGCCCGGAGGATCGAGGGAATGCCCCGCAACGCCTCCACCCACGCCGCGGGCGTGGTCATCACCCGCCGCCCGGTGTATGAGTATGTACCCCTGGCCACCAACGATGACCTGGCGGTGACCCAGTATACCATGGTCACCCTGGAGGAGCTGGGCCTGCTGAAGATGGACTTCCTGGGTCTGCGCAACCTGACCATTCTGGACGACGCGGTGAAGATGGTGCGCCAGCGGGAGCCGGACTTCCAGCTGTCCGACATTCCGGACGATGACCCGGAGGTTTACAAGATGCTGTGCGAGGGCCGCACATCCGGCGTGTTCCAGATGGAGTCTGCCGGCATGACCAGCGTGTGCGTGGGTCTGAAGCCCAAGAGCATCGAGGACATCACCGCCATCATCGCCCTGTACCGCCCCGGCCCCATGGACTCCATCCCCCGGTTCATCGCCTGCGCCCAGGACCCCAGGCTCATCTCCTACAAGCACCCCTCTCTGGAGCCCATCCTGTCCGTCACCTACGGCTGCATCGTCTACCAGGAGCAGGTCATCGAGATCTTCCGCCGCCTGGCGGGCTACTCCCTGGGGCAGGCCGACATGGTGCGCCGGGCCATGAGCAAGAAGAAGGTCAAGGACATCGAGCGGGAGCGGGGCGCCTTCCTCCACGGCGACCCGGCGCGCAATATCAGGGGCTGCGCCGCCAACGGCATCCCTGAGGCGGTGGCCCAGTCCATCTATGACGAGATCTACGACTTTGCCAGCTACGCGTTTAATAAGGCCCACGCCGTGTCCTACGCGGTGGTGGCCTATCAGACGGCCTGGTTCAAGTGCCGCCATACCCGGGAGTACATGGCCGCCCTGCTGACCTCCGTGCTGGACTCCCAGGATAAGGTGGCGGAGTACATCGCCGAGTGCAGGGAAAACGGCATCGCCCTGCTGCCGCCGGACATCAACGAGTCCGGCCCCACTTTCACCGTGTCCGGGGAGAACATCCGCTTCGGCCTGGCCGCCCTGAAGGGGGTGGGCCGCAGCTTCGTGGACGCTGTGCTGACAGAGCGTGAAAAGGGAGGAGCCTTTACATCCTTCCCCGACTTCTGTGACCGGATGTTCGACCATGACCTGAACAAGCGGGTGCTGGACAGCCTGATCCGCTCCGGCTCCTTTGACAGCATGGGTTACCGCCGCAGCCAGCTTCTGAAGGTGTACGAGCAGGTGGTGGACTCCATCGCCCGTGATCGTCGGAAGAACCTGGAGGGCCAGCTGGACCTGTTCGGCGGCGGGGGAGAGACGGCGGCCCCGCCCCGGATGGTCCTGCCCGACATCCCGGAGTTCTCCCGGGGGGAGCTGATGGCCATGGAGAAGGAGACCACCGGCCTCTACCTCTCCGGCCACCCCATGGACGAGTACCGGCAGCAGGCCAGGAAGCTGAAGGCGGTGTCCATCGGCACCGTGCTGTCGGACGGCCAGGAGGAGGGGGAGCGCCGCTACGGCGACGGTCAGCGGGTGACCCTGGCGGGGGTGGTGTCCTCGGTCAAAACCAAGACCACCAAGAACAACTCCCTCATGGCCTATGTGGTCCTGGAGGATGCTACGGGCTCCATGGAGCTGATGGTGTTCTCCCGCACCCTGTCCGAGAGCGGCGCCTATCTGAAGGCCAACCAGCCCGTGGCGGTCAACGGCCGGATCTCCATCCGGGACGAGAAGGAGCCTCAGCTCATGGTGGACCGGGTGGTGCCCCTGAACGGGGCGGCTCCGGCCCCGGCGGCGGAGGAGAAGAAGCAGCGGACATTGTGGATCAAGCTGGAAAACGGCGGCGAGCCCTTCGCGTGGCTGAAAAAGCTGCTGGATATGTTCCCCGGGAACGAGACCGCCATCGTCTATCTGGCGGACAGCAAAAAACGGCTTCAGACCAGCTGCCTGATCCACCCGGCGCTGCTGGACGAGCTGACTGAGACCCTGGGACAGGCCAATGTGGTCGTGAAATAGAGCGGACAAAGGAGACCAAATGCACAAGCTATTAGAGAAGATCGGAAAGATTCTGTTTCATCGTGTCGGGGTCGTGATGGTGCTCATCGTACTGCAGCTGGCCACCTATGTGTTTCTGCTGACCTATCTCCAGGGCAGCAAATACTACGCCGTGTTCAACACGGTCATGTCGGTGCTTTCGGTGGCGGTGGTGCTGTGGATCGTCAGCGACAGGAGCAACCCGGGCTATAAGATCGGATGGATCATCATCGTGCTGGCCCTGGTGCCCTTCGGCGCCGTGGCCTACCTGCTGCTGGGCGGCAACCACCTGTCCCGGTACAACCAGCGCCGCCTGCACAACATGGAGGTGCTGGTGAAGGGAGAACTGGAGGGCGATTGCGGCCGTTCCGACACCCTGGGGCAGCTCATGGGGGAGGATGCCGGGCGCATGGCCTGCTATCTGGAGCAGGCGGCGGGCTGCCCGGTGTACGGCAATACCCAGACCAAATACTATCCCCTGGGCGATGTGTGCTACGACGACATCCTGGCGGCCCTGCGCGGCGCGGAGCGGTATA
>JBJEYO010000004.1:0-9395 GCA_051886935.1 Candidatus Enterenecus sp.
CCGGAGAGGAGGGGCCGTGAATGCTGCAGTTGAACTACCGGGACGGGCGGCCCATTTATGAGCAGGTACGGGACGGTCTGCGCCAGCTGCTGGTGACGGGAGCCATCCAGCCGGGCGACAAGCTGCCCTCGGTGCGGCAGCTGGCGGGACAGCTGGCCATCAACCCCAACACCATCCAGCGGGCCTATGAGACCCTGGAGACGGAGGGGTATGTCTACTCGGTGCCGGGGAAGGGCAGTTTTGCCGCCCGGCGTGAGGAGATCGACAAAAACCGCCGGGAGGAGCTGCTGGCCCGGCTGGATGAGCTGGCGGAGGAGCTGATGTATCTGGGCGTCACGCCGGAGGAGATTGCCGCCCGGTGCGCCAGGCGAAAGGAGGAACAGCAAGATGATTGAGGTCAGACATGTGGTCAAGTCCTTTGACGGCTTTCACGCCCTGGACGATCTGAATATGACGGTGCCCAAGGGGGCCATTTACGGCCTGGTAGGGCCCAACGGGGCGGGCAAGTCCACCATCCTGCGCCATCTCACCGGCGCCTACCGCCAGGACTCCGGCGAGATCCTGCTGGAGGGGGAACCCATCTATGAAAACCCCGCCGTGAAGCTGCGTATGGCCAACATCCCCGACGAGCTGTACTACTTCGGCTCCGCCTCCACCCGGGACATGATGAAGTTCTACCGCAGCATCTATCCCACCTTTGACATGGAGCGGTATCAGAAGCTGAAGGAGGCGTTCCCGGCGGTGGACGAGAAGCGGCCCATCCGCCGCCTGTCCAAGGGTATGCAGAAGCAGGCCGCCTTCTGGCTGGCCCTGAGCTGCCGGCCGGACTACCTGCTGCTGGACGAGCCGGTGGACGGCCTGGACCCGGTGATGCGCCGGCAGGTGTGGTCCCTGCTCATGGGGGATGTGGCCGAGCGGGGCACCACGGTGCTGGTGTCCTCCCACAACCTGCGGGAGCTGGAGGACGTGTGCGACCATGTGGGCATCCTGTCCCACGGCAAGGTGGCCCTGGAGCGCTCCCTCAGCGAGCTGCAGGACGGCACCGTCAAGCTGCAGATCGCCTTCCAGGAGTCCGAGCCGCCTGAGCTGCCCCAGGGCATCCAGGTGCTCCACCGCTCCAACGTGGGGCGCATTTACACCTATATCGTCCGGGGCTCCGCCCAGGAGGTGCTGGAGAAATTCTCCGCCTGTCATCCTCTGTTCCAGGAGGCCCTGCCCCTGAGCCTGGAGGAGATCTTTATCTATGAGATGGGAGGTGAGGACTATGCGGTCCGGGACATCGTTCTTTAACTGGACGGTCTTTCGCAAGAATCTTCAGCGGTTCTGGCCCATCTGGGCTGGCTGCCTGGTGGTGTGGCTCATTGCCATGCCCATCAACGGCCTGATGGCCCTCACCCGGGGTGCGGCCGGGCAAGCCGCCCTGACCCGCTTCGCCGAAAACACCGTCCGGCACTTCTGCGGCGGGAACCCCCTGGCTATGGTGGTGGCCGTCATCGGGGGCGTAGCGGCCGCCATGGCGGTGTGCAGCTACCTCTATAACAGCCGGTCGGCCAACTTCATGGGCTCCCTGCCCGTGCGGCGGGAGGGGCTGTTCCTCAGCCACTATCTGTCCGGGCTGGCTATGCTGGTCCTCCCCAATGTGGTGGTATTCCTGCTGACCCTGCTGGTGGAGGCGGCGGGCGGCGCGGTGGCCATCCAGCCCCTGGCCTTCTGGCTGCTCTACCAGTCCGCCCTGGAGTTCTTCTTCTACTCCTTCGCCATGTGCATCGGCATGTTTGCCGGCCACATCCTGGCCATGCCCATCTTCTACGGCATCTTCAACCTGCTGGCGATGGTGCTGTACTGGCTGCTGATGTGGGTGATGGAGGCCTTCTATTACGGCTTCAGCAGCTTCGGCGACGGCGCGGAGAAGGTGGTGCGCTGGCTGACCCCCGCGTGGGGGCTGTACACCGTCAAGCTACGGAGCGGCGACACCGGGTATACGGTGGAGTGCGGCTATGTGCTGGCCGTCTACGCCGTGGCGGCCCTGGTGCTGACCGTGTGCGCCCTGCTGCTCTACCGCCGCCGCAGCCTGGAGAGCGCCGGGGATGTGGTGGCCGTGCGGGCCATGCGGCCGGTGTTCCGGTACAGCGTGGCCATCTGCGCCGGCCTGTCCCTGGGCTTCCTGACCGGCAGCGTGCTGGGCGCCGACGAGCTGGTCTATATGATCGCCATCCTGTTCTGGGGCGTGGCGGGATGCTTCGTGGCACAGATGCTGCTGGATAAGACTTTCCGGGTGTTCCGCAAATGGCGGGGCGCGGCGGCCACGGCCCTGGTGTTCCTGGCCCTGTTCGCGGTGGTGGGCTTTGACCTGACCGGCTATGAGACCCGGGTGCCCGCCGCGGACCAGGTGGAGTCCGTCCGCATCGAGGGCCTGCTGAGCTACCCCTCCGATGGCGGCTACTATCTGGAGGAGGACAGTCAGGACCCGGCGGTCATCGCGGATGTGGCGGCCCTCCACCAGGCCGTGGCGGAGAACAGAACGATGGATGAGACCGGTCGTTACAGCAACTATTTCAAGGTGACCTACACCCTGAAAAACGGCTCCACCCTCAGCCGTCAGTATTACTATCTGCCGGAAACCGCGGAGATCTCCGCCCTGGCCCAGGCGGTGCTGAACAACCGCTCCCTGATCTGGGACAGCTATGGCTTTGATGTACTGGAGGACCCCACCGCCCGACTGGTGGAGGTCAGTGTGTCGCTCTATCTCGAGGACGGCTATCAGGGCGGCTACGCCCACGGCCAGGACGCACAGACTCTGCTGGACGCGGTGGTGCGGGACTTTGAGGCCGGCCGCATCGGAACCAGAAGCCTGATGGCCGACGGCGCCTGGGAGACAGAGTCCGGCAGCGAGCCGCCGGAGCTGACCTTCCAGTTTGAGGTCGCCCAGAGCGGGAGCACCGTGGCCCAGACGATCCGGACCATCAACATTATTGTGCCCGACACCGCCGTGGAAACGATGGCCGTGCTGGCCGGCCTGGAGCTGGAGAGCATGGGGACAGAGGAATATATCAAAGATTACGATGAGGAATACGGCTGGTAAAAAGGAGGCGGCCAAATGAAACAGCTATGGAGCGTCGTGACCATCCTGCTGTGCCTGACCACGCTGCTGTCGGGCTGCGGCCGGAGCATGAACTGGGTCATCGACAACGAGCCCTGTGTCCGGGGCGTTGTGGAGGAGATCGGGGAGGACTATGTCCTCATCCGGGTCAGTGAGGCCGACGGGCCGGAGATTGCCGTGGGCGGCCTGGTGCGGGCGGACAAGGCCACCCGGCTGGAGGACTGCAAGTTCAGCGCCCAGGTGGGGGACGAGGTGGCGGTCTACTACGACAGCGGCAGCGCCGTCACGCCCGGCGCCGTCCCCGAGATTCATGAGGTCCACGGCTACACCCTGATCACACCCGCCAGCCGCACAGACGGCTGAATGTCCAAAAAACACACCTCCCGGCCCGCAAGTCATCCTTTGCAGGCCGGGAGGTTTCTGTTATAATAGAGGAAACGATGTGAGACAGGGGGCCTGCGCCATGGCGTCAAAAGAGGAATTCATCAGCATTTACCGGGAGCATATCCACCGGGAGGGCAGCGGGGAGCTGCTGGACTATCTCATGAACAAGAGCGACTTTTTCACCGCTCCGGCCTCCGCCCGGTACCACGGGGCCTATGTGGGCGGACTGTGCGACCACAGCGTCAATGTGTTCCGCTGCCTGGAGGACTACCTGGCCCGGCCCCGGGTGAGGGAGACCTACGGACTGGACTACGATATGGAGTCGGTGGCCATCGTGGCCCTGCTCCACGACCTGTGCAAGGTGGGGTGCTACAAGGCGGGCACCCGCAACGTGAAGAACGACGCCACCGGCCAGTGGGAGAAGGTGCCCACCTTCTTCTTTGAGGATAAGCTGCCCTACGGCCACGGGGAGAAGTCGGTCTACATCATCTCCGGCTTTATGCGGCTGACCCGGGAGGAGGCCATGGCCATCCGCTGGCACATGGGCTTCTCCGGCACGGAGGACCCCCGCACCGTGGGCCAGGCCCTCCAGCAGTACCCCCTGGCCTTCGCTCTGGCCACGGCGGACATGGAGGCATCCTACTTCCTGGAGGGACAGGGCAATCAAAGCGCCAACTGACAAAAAACAGCAGGCCGCTGCCAGTGCAGCGGCCTGCTTGTTTTTGTCGGTGATCAGTCAGCCTGAGCCACCACGTTGGTGGCGCGCACGCCCTTGGCGCCGCGGGGATCGGGCTCGGTCTCGAAAGTGACCTTCTGGCCCTCTAGCAGCTTCTTGTAGCCCTCGGCCACGATGGCGGAGAAGTGGACGAACACGTCCTCGGAGCCGTCATCGGGGGTGATGAAGCCATAGCCCTTCTCGGCGTTGAACCATTTCACGATACCAGTCATTGCGGAATACCTCCTTATCAGATTTGCGGTTTTGAGGCAAAAAAGAACGCCCGCCCTGTCGTGTACGAAGGGCGGGCGAATACAGTTCATACATCAAAACAACGTAGCCAGTATAACATCGGGGCGGGCCCCTGTCAAGTGATTTCGCCCGCGGAAATCCCGAAGAACCGACAGCCGTTTTCCAGCGTGACCCGGGCGCACTCCTCCACGGACAGGCCCTTGATGTCCGCCAGCTTCTCGCACACATGGACCACATAACCGGAGTGGTTCCGCTTGCCCCGGTGGGGCTCAGGGGCCATATAGGGGGAGTCGGTCTCGATCATCAGCCGGTCCAGGGGTACGGCCTGGGCGGCCTCCACCGCCTTTCGGGCGTTTTTGTAGGTCAGCACCCCGGTGAAGGAGATCATCCAGCCCAGCCGGACCAGCTCCCTGGCCATCTCCACACTGCCGGAGTAGCAGTGGAACACACCCCGGACGCCGGGGAACTCCTTTACGATGTCCAGGCTGTCCCCATGGGCCTCCCGGTCGTGGACGATGACGGGCAGGTCCAGTTCCCGGGCCAGGGCCAGCTGGGCCCGGAAGAAGTCCCGCTGCTTTTCCCGGCCCTCCCCATCCTTGACCCAATAGTAGTCCAGGCCGATCTCGCCGATGGCCACCACCTTGGGCCGGGCGGCCAGGGCCCGGATCTCCTCCAGATCGGAGAGGGAGACCCCCTCCAGCTCCTCCGGGTGGAGGCCCACGGCGGCGTAGAGGAAGGGGTATTTTGCCGCCAGCTCCACCGCCATGCGGCTGGAGGGCAGGTCGCAGCCGGGGTCCACCACCAGCTTCACGCCCAGGCCGGGCAGGGCGGACAACACCGCGTCCCGGTCGGCGTCGAACTGCCCCGCGTCGTAGTGGGCGTGGGTGTCAAACAGCGGCGCGCTCATTGGGCCAGGGGCGCGCTGAAGCGCACCTCGAACAGAGCCCCGATGGAGTCGTCCTCGTAGAACTCCAGAAAGGCAATGGAGTAGGTGCGGCTGCCCTCGGGCACCTGGTAGAGCAGGATGCCCTCCCGGGCGCCGCGGATGGACAGGTCGTACTGGATGGGCAGCTGCTGGTCGGACACGGTGTCATACTCATAGGTGCCGTCGGCCAGCTCCTCCTCGATATACAGGGGGAAGTCGTAGGCGTCATCCGGGTCCTCGCCCTCCTGAGCGTCCCACCAGATCTCAAAGTCGGTGAAGAACATGGGCTGGGTCACATCGGTGTAGTTGTACAGCCAGATCGTGGCCACCAGCAGCTTATAGCCCTCGTCGGCGGTGATGCCGTCGAACTCGTAGCAGGTATAGGCGTCCTCCAGGCGCATGTCGAAGAAGTCGGTGCGGAAGGTGTCGCCCATGTAGCCGATGGCGTAGTCCTCCTCGTCCGGGTAGATCAGGGTGTCCTCCTCCGGCTCCTGACTGGGGGAGGGGCTGTTGGAGGGGGCGCCGGAAAAGTCCACCACGGGCTTGATGCCGCAGCCGGCCAGGGCCAGCAGCAGAAGGGCGGCCGTGAGCAGCGCGGAGATTCGTCTCATGGAAAAACTCCTCCCAAATCGGATCAGCACAGCTTGGCGCCGGCGGGGATGGCGTCGTCCACCATCAGCAGGTGGAGCACCTCCTCGCCCTTCTCGGTGTGGACGGCGGAGATGAGCATGCCGCAGCTGTCCCGGCCCATCATCTTCCGCGGGGGCAGGTTGATGATGGCAACCAGGGTCTTGCCCACCAGCTCGTCGGGCTTATACCACTTGGCGATGCCGGACAGGATCTGCCGGGGGGTGCCGGAGCCGTCGTCCAGGGTGAATTTCAGCAGCTTGTCGCTCTTTCTCACGTTCTCGCAGGCGAGCACCTTCACTGCCCGGAAGTCGGACTTGCAGAAGGTGTCGAAGTCCACCTGCTCCTCGATAAAGGGCTCCACCTCCACCGGGGGCAGGGCGGCCTTGCGGGCCTCCTCGGCGGCCCGCTCCAAATCGGCCAGGGCGGCCTCGGCGTCCACACGGGGGAACAGGTTCTCCCCCTTCTGGGGGGCGGCGGTGTCGGACAGGGAGCCCCACACCCCGGCGCTCTCCCAGCTGCGGCAGCAGGGGCAGGCGCCGATCTGGGCAAACAGCTTGTCCATGCTCTCGGGCATGAAGGGGATGAGCAGAACGCCGCAGATGCGGGTGGTCTCCAGCAGGTTGTACATCACATGGGCCAGGCGGTCAGCGTTGGCCTCCATATCCCTGGCCAGGGTCCAGGGGGTGTTCTCGTCGATATACTTGTTGGCCCGCTGAATGACCTTGAACACCTCGTCCAGGGCCTTGTGGGGGGCGTAGGTGTCCATGGCGGCCTGGTATTTGTCACGCAGGCCGGCGGCCAGCTCCTTCAGCTCCGTGTCACAGGGCTGGGGATCGGCCCAGTCCCGGCACCCGGCGGGCAATTTGCCGTCAAAATACTTGCCCACCATGGCGGTGGTGCGGGACACCAGGTTGCCCAGGTCGTTGGCCAGGTCGTTGTTGATGGTCTGGATGAGCAGCTCGTTGGAGAAGTTGCCGTCGGAGCCGAAGGGGAAGGTACGCATGAGGAAGAAGCGCAGGGCGTCCACGCCGAACTTCTCCGCCAGGATATAGGGGTCCACCACATTGCCCTTGGACTTGGACATCTTGCCGCCGTCCAGCAGCAGCCAGCCGTGGCCGAATACCTTCTTGGGCAGGGGCAGGTCCAGGCTCATGAGCATGGCCGGCCAGATGATGGAGTGGAAGCGGACGATCTCCTTGCCTACGATGTGCACATCGGCGGGCCAGAACTTCTCCAGGTCGTCGTACTTGTCATTTTCAAAGCCCAGGGCGGTCATATAGTTGAACAGGGCGTCGATCCACACATAGACCACATGGCCGGGGTCAAAGTCCACGGGGATGCCCCAGGTGAAGGAGGTGCGGGACACGCACAGGTCCTCCAGGCCGGGCTTGATGAAGTTGTTCACCATCTCGTTGACCCGGGAGCGGGGCTCCAGGAAGTCGGTGTTCTCCAGCAGGTCCTGGATGCGGTCGGCGTATTTGGACAGACGGAAGAAGTAGGCCTCCTCCTCGGCGTCCTGCACCTCGCGGCCGCAGTCGGGGCACTTGCCGTCCACCAGCTGGCTCTCGGTCCAGAAGGACTCACAGGGCTTGCAGTACTTGCCCTTGTAGGTGCCCTTGTAGATGTCGCCATTGTCGTACATCTTCTTGAAGATCTTCTGGATGGCGGCGACATGGTAGTCATCGGTGGTGCGGATGAAGCGGTCGTTGGAGATGTTCATCAGCTTCCACAGGTCCTTGACGCCGTGCTCCCCCTCCACGATGTTGTCCACAAACTCTTTGGGGGTGACGCTGTGCTCCTTGGCCTTGTCCTCGATCTTCTGGCCGTGCTCGTCGGTGCCGGTGAGGAACATCACATCATAGCCCTGGAGCCGCTTGTAGCGGGCGATGGCGTCGGTGGCCACAGTGCAGTAGGTGTGGCCGATGTGGAGCTTGTCGCTGGGGTAATAGATGGGAGTTGTGATATAGAATTTCTTGTCACTCATGGGTTTCTTCCTCCAGTTTCTCTTCAGCCTGGGCCGGCTCAGCGGCGGGCTCGGGCGGATGTGTCAGATTGGCCGGCACGCGCCACAGGAAGGCCAGGGCGCTGACCAGCTGGGACAGGAGCAGAAGGGCGCTGCCGCGGTCCCATTTTCCCGCCAGGGCGGCGGCGGACAGCACCACGGTCATGGCGGCCAGCCACAGGGCGCGGCGGGGGTGGGGCGCTCCGGCGCACAGGCCTGCCCACTCCAGATAGAACAGCATCCCGCACACGATGGCCAGCAGCAGCGGCGCGTAGTTCCACTGCACCGGGTCGGGGGCGTTGGCGCGGTAGGTGGCCATCAGCCACAGGCAGCCGTTGATGGCGGGCAGCAGAATGGCCAGGCGGCCCGAGGTGTTCCGGTAGGCGGCCTTGGCCGCGATGAGCAGGCCGGCCAGGGCCAGCAGGGAGGTCAGGGCGGCCAGCAGCATGAGCAGACCGTTGTCGCCGCCGGGGGCGGAGATACCGTGGGCCCTGGCGGCCTGGTAGGTCTGCCACAGCTGCCAGCCCCGGCTGGCCAGCATGGGGACGGCGGCCAGGGTCAGAAAGGCGGACGCCGTCAGCACACCCAGGAACAGGGTGTCCCCGGCGGCGGAGAGGGCCAGCTCAGGGGTGCGGCGCAGGGCACGGGCGATCCGCTGGCGCTGGGCCAACAGGCCCAGAACGACAGCGCTGACGATCAGCAGTATGACCAGGATCACGCTGGCGGGGGCGAAGCGCCGGGGGAGCTGAAGGGCCCCCTCGAAGGCGGTGGACAGTTGCCACCGCCGGGCGGCGGCGCACAGCAGGGCCAGAACGGCGGTCACCGGCAGCCACAGGCCCCGGCTGGAACTGTTTTGTCTCATGTCGTCGCCCCCTTACAAAAGCCCGAAGTCGGAGAAGGGGAACAGGACCAGCATGGCCCGGCCGATAACGCACCGCTCATCGATGATGCCGATGACGGGGTAGCGGCTGTCCGCCGACTCGTTGCGGTTGTCCCCCATGACGAACAGGCAGCCCTCTGGCACGGTGATATGGTTGTTGCCCTCGCCGTAGCTGGGTACCCGCATGAACTCCTTGATATACTCCTCCTCAAGGGGCACGCCGTCCACATAGACGGTGCTGGAGGCGTAGTCGATGTCCACGGTCTGGCCGCCCACGGCGATGACCCGCTTCACGATGGAGTCCCGCTGGTAGGCGGGCTGGGTCAGCACCACGATGTCCCCCTGCTTGGGGGAGTAGCCCAGGGACCAGACCAGCAGGGCGTCACCGTTCTGGAGGGTGTTCTCCATGGAGGGGCCGCTGACGATGACCACCCGGACCACAAAGGTGAAGATGAGGATCAGGGCGGCCAGCACCGTCACCAGCGTGCGGACATTCTGGTAGGTGTC
>JBJEYO010000004.1:9495-79288 GCA_051886935.1 Candidatus Enterenecus sp.
CTGCTCCTGCTCCTGCCCGGGTCCAACTTCCTCGGGGAGATCGGAAATATTGTTCATGCGGGGGTCAGCCTCCTTCCGCGTCAGAACCGGCGCTCAGCGCCGCGGGATCGTCATAGGCCAGGCGGAAGTGCTCCGCATCCATGGTCTCATGCTCCAGCAGGTACCGGGCCACAAGCTCCAGCTTGTCCCGGTCCCGCTCCAGAATTTCACGGCAGCGGGCGTAGGCCTCGTCCAGCAGACGCTTGACCTCGCTGTCGATGAGGGCGGCGGTCTCCTCCGAATAGGGCTTTGCCTGGGCCATGGAGCGGCCCAGGAACACCTCGTCGTGGCCGGTGGTAAAGGTGACGTTGCCCAGCTTTTCGCTCATGCCGTACTTGGTGACCATGTCCCGGGCGATGGAGGTGGCCCGCTGCAGGTCGCTGACCGCGCCGGTGCACACCGAGCCCAGGGCCACCTCCTCGGCGCAGCGGCCGCCCAGCAGGGTGGAGAGGGTCTCCTCCAGCCGCTGGCGGCTGACATGACTGCGGTCCTCCTGGGGTCGGTTGATGGTCATGCCGGCGGCCTGGCCCCGGGGCACAATGGTGATCTGCTGCACCGGGTCCTGGGTGGGCAGGGCCCGGCTGACCACGGCGTGGCCCGCCTCGTGATAGGCGGTGATGCGGCGGTCCTCCTCGATCTGGGTCCGGCTCTTTTTCTCCGGCCCGGCGATGACCTTGATCACCGACTCCTGCACATCTTTCAGGGTGATGAACTTCCGGCCGGTCCGGGCGCACAGCAGGGCCGCCTCGTTCATCAGATTCTCCAGATCGGCGCCGGTGAAGCCGGTGGTCTCCCGGGCGATCTCCTTCAGGTCCACATCCTCTGCCAGAGGCTTGTTGCGGACATGGACCTTCAAAATTTCCTCCCGGCCCTTCATGTCCGGGGCGCCCACATACACCTGCCGGTCAAACCGGCCGGGGCGGAGCAGGGCGGGGTCCAGAATGTCCTGCCGGTTGGTGGCGGCCAGCACGATGACCCCCTCGTTGGAGGAGAAGCCGTCCATCTCCACCAGAAGCTGGTTCAGGGTCTGCTCCCGTTCGTCATGGCCGCCGCCCAGGCCCGCGCCCCGCTGGCGGCCCACGGCGTCGATCTCGTCGATGAACACGATGGCGGGGGCCTCTTTTTTGGCCTGGTCAAACAGGTCGCGGACGCGGCTGGCGCCCACGCCCACATACAGCTCCACAAAGTCGGAGCCGGAGATGGACAGGAACTTGACCCCGGCCTCGCCGGCTACGGCTTTGGCCAGCAGGGTCTTGCCGGTGCCCGGCGGGCCCACCAGCAGCACACCCTTGGGGATGCGGGCGCCCAGGTCCAGGAACTTCTGAGGCTCCCGCAGGAAGTCCACCAGCTCCTGCAGCTCGGCCTTCTCCTCGTCGGCCCCGGCCACGTCGGCGAAGGTGACGGTGCTCTTCTGGCCGTTGACGGCCCTGGCCTTGCCGAACTGGTTCAGCCCGCCCTGGCCGCCCTGGGCGTTCTGCTGCCGCATGGCCATGATCCACCAGAGAATCATGACCAGCACCACCGAGATGATGGCGGGCAGAGTGACCTGGAGCCAGATGGGCATCTCTGTCTTTTGGGCGAAGTCGTAGTCGGTGATGACGCCGGCGGCCTGCTGCTCCTGAATGAGCTGGCCCAGGCTGTCGTAAAAGATGCCCAGGTCAGCCAGGGCGTGGCAGCGCACCGTGCCGTCCGTCAGCCGCAGGGTGACCGTGTTGTCCTCCGCCACCTGGAAGGAGGAGACCTCCTCCCGCTGGAAATACTCCGTCATCTGGGCGAAGGACACATATTGGGCCTGATCGGAGGAGGAAAAGGCGGAAAACGCCCAGAACAGCAGCCCGAACAGCAGCAGGAAGATCAGGATGCTGCGGATTTGGTTCAAATTTTTCACAGCTGATACCTCGTTGCAATGAGATTGCCCGCCCCGCGGCGGCTATGGCTCAACCGCCGTAGACGGAGGGCTTCAGAATACCGATGTAGGGCAGGTTGCGGTACCTCTCGTCATAATCCAGGCCGTAGCCCACCACAAAGGCGTCGGGGATGGAGAAGCCGGAGTAGTCGGCCTTGATGGGCTTGGTGCGCCGCTCGGGTTTGTCCAGCAGGGTGCAGATTCTGATGGAGGCGGGCTTGCGGGCCTCCAGCACGTCGGTCAGGTAGTACAGGGTGTTGCCCGAGTCCAGAATGTCCTCCACAATGAGCAGGTCCTTGCCCTCAATGGAGTCGGACAGGTCCTTCTTGATCTCCACCTGGCCGGAGCTGACGGTGCCCGCGCCGTAGGAGGACACCGCCATGAAATCCACCGTCACGGGCAGCTGGATGGCCCGGGTCAGGTCGGCCATGAAAATATAGGAGCCCCGGAGGACGGAGGCCACCACCAGGTTTTTCCCGGCGTAGTCCTTGGTGATCTGGGCGCCCAGCTCCTTGACCCGGGCGGCCAGCTCCTCCTCGGTGAACAGAATTCTTTCCACATCCTGATGCATAACAGATCCCTCTCTTTTTTTAATGATGATATGCAGGCACGCCTCCCCCGGCAGGGCCAGGGCGTCCCGGTGGGGGCCAATGCCGCCCGCCGCGGCCGCCCGGTCCGCCCCGTCGGCCAGCACCGGCACGCCGGCGCGCTGGCCGCGGGGGACGCGGGCCTCGATCATCCATTTTTTTATGGTCTTGTTCGGTCTGGGCCCCAGCTTGAGCTCATCCCCCTCCCGGCGGGAGCGGATGAGGTAGGGGCCGGGCTTCAGAAAGAACTCCCCCGGGCCCACATAGGCCTTGGCGGGGCAGAGGGCGGGGGCGCAGGTGAGCTGCCAGCCGCCCCACTGGTTGACCCCCTCCACCAGCGGCGCTGGGTCCGGCGGAGCCGGAACGCCGGGCTCGGACAGGATCAGCCGGTCGTACGCCCGCCGGGCGGTACAGCCGGGCAGGTCCAGCTGACCGCCGGGGGTTTCGCTGCCGCACAGCGCCAGCAACCCCTCCAGGTGGACGGCCTGAGCGCCGGGGGCCAGCCTGTGCAGGGCCCGCAGGGCGATGGGCCGCGGGGCGCCGGTCAGGGCGGACACGGGGAGGGCCACGCCCTCCTCCGTCTCCCCGCACAGCGCCAGCAGCTCCTCCGCCTGCCGCTCCAGCTCCCGGTCATCCTCGGCGGCCCGGCGGGCCCCGGCGGCGATGTGGGCGGCGGCCTGGGGGTTCAGCTCCTCCAGCAGGGGGAGCAGCTGATGGCGCACTTTGTTTCTGGTATAGGCCAGGTCGCCGTTGCTCTCGTCCTCCACATGGGGGACGCCGTGGGCGGCCAGATAGGATTCGATTTCAGCGCGGGTCACGGTCAGCATGGGGCGGATCAGCCCGTCCCGCTGTTCCGGGATGCCCGCCAGCCCGCCCAGGCCGCAGCCCCGGATCAGGTTCATCAGCACGGTCTCGGCGTTGTCCCCGGCCTGATGGCCGGTGGCGATGAGGGCACAGCCCTCCCGGGCCGCCGTCTGCCGCAGGAAGGCGTAGCGCATCTCCCGGGCGGTCTCCTCGATTCCCAGGCCCCGGGCGGCGGCCTGCCCGGCCACATCGCCCCTCCCCACGGTCAAGGGGACGCCCAGGCGGTCACACCACGCCCTGACGAACCGCTCATCCCGGTCCGCGGTGTCCCGCAGCGCGTGGTTGTAGTGGGCTGCCCGGACGGTGTAGCCGCCCGCCGCCGCGCCCTCCAGCAGCCGGCACAGCAGATAGATGGAGTCCGCCCCGCCGGACAGGGCGCACAGCACCGACCCGCCGGCGGGAATCAGGTCAAAGCGAAAGCCGTCGGCCATTCTCAGTAGTCCTCTTCGTCATAATTGTAGGCGAGATTACGGAACGTAGTGAACTCCGGCCGCCACTCCAGCTTGACGGAGCCGGTCTCGCCGTGGCGGTTCTTGGCCACGATGCACTCGGCCACGTTGGGGTTCTCCGCCTCGTCGTCGTAGTAGCTCTCCCGGTGGATGAACATGACGATGTCGGCGTCCTGCTCGATGGCGCCGGATTCCCGCAGGTCGGACAGCATGGGCCGGCGCTGGTTGGCGGCCCGGGCCTCGTTGGCGCGGGACAGCTGGGACAGGCAGAGCACGGGCACATTGAGCTCCTTGGCCATGAGCTTCAGGGAGCGGGACATATCGGACACGATCTGCTGGCGGTTGTCGCTGGAGCGCTGGGGCCCGCCGGCGGAGGTCATCAGCTGAAGGTAGTCGATGATGACCAGACCCAGGTTTTTGACCCGGCGGCACTTGGCGTTGATGTCCGCCACGGACAGGGTGGCGTCATCGTCGATATAGATCTTGGTCTGGCTCAGGGCGGCCACCGCCATGGCGGCCCGGTTCCACTCATCCTCGCCGGAGATGCGGCCGGTGAGCAGCTTCTTGTTGTCGATGAGACATTCCATGGACAGCATACGCAGGCCCAGCTGTTCCCGGCTCATTTCCAGGGAAAAGATGGCCACGTTCTTGCCCGAGCGCTTGCCTGCGTCCAGGGCGATGGTCAGGGCCAGGGCGGACTTGCCCATGCCGGGCCGGGCGGCCAGGATCAGCAGATCGGAGTTGTTCAGGCCGGTGATCCGCCGGTCCAGGTCCACCAGGCCGGTGGAGATGCCGGGGAACTCCTCGCCGGAGGCCTGCCGCTCCTTGATGGTCTCCCACACCTGGCCCATGACGGTGGAGATGTGGGACATGCCGATGGCGGAGCGGCCCTGGCGGATGGCGAAGATGCGCTGCTCCGCCGACTCCAGCACCTGGGAGGCGGTGCCGCTCTCGCTGCGGACCATCTCGGTCAGCTCGCCGGCGGTCTCGCCCACCCGGCGCAGCAGCGCCTTGTCCGCCACGATGTCGGCGTATTCCAGCACGTTGGCGGCGGTGGGGGTGATCTCCATGAGCTGCCGCAGATAGGCCACCGAGGCCTTTTCATCGTAGACCCCGGCCTGCTTCATCCGGTCCAGCACGGTGACGGGGTCGATGGTCTCAAAGCGGTTGAACATGCCGTAGAGCACCTGATACAGCTCCCGGTTCTGGCGCATATAGAAGTCATCGGGGGACAGGCGGGCGATGACGTCGGGCACGCAGCGTTCGTCGATGAGCATGGAGCCCAGCACCGCCTGCTCCGCCTCTACGCTGTGGGGCATGGCAAGATCATTCAATTCATCCATTTCAGCACCTCCCGGCGGGGAATCGGACGGAATTACTTCTCCTCGGTCACAACCACATAAATGGTGCCGGTGACCTCGTAGCCCAGTTTGCACTTGACCTCAAAGGTGCCGAAGCCCTTGATGGGGTCGGGCAGGACGATCTTGGACTTGTTCACATCCAGCTGGAACTGGGCCTTCAGAGCCTCGGAGATCTCCTTGCTGGTGACGGAGCCGAACAGCCGGCCGCCCTGGCCAGCCTTGGCGTGGATCTTCACTTGGCAGCTCTTGAGCTGCTCGGCCACAGCCTGGGCCTGGGCCTTCTCCTCGGCCTCCCGGGCCTTCTTGGCCTTGTCCTGCATCTTCATGGTGTTGATGTTCTCGGCGTTGGCCTCCACGGCCAGCTTGCGGGGGAGAAGGAAGTTGCGGGCGTAGCCGTCGGAAACCTCCACCATCTGGCCCCGCTTGCCCTGGCCCTTCACATCCTGCTGTAAAATCACTTTCATGGGGATACCTCCTAAATAATCTGTGTATCTGTCCGGCGCGCGGCGGGGATCAGGCCTCGCCGCCGCTGTCCTCGGAGAAATAGCTGTCCAGCGCGGCCACCAGACGGTCAGTCACCTGGTCCAGGGTCTGCCCGGAGAGCTGAGCCCCTGCCGCCGCGGCGTTGCCGCCGCCGCCCAGGGCCTCCGCGATGACCTGCACATTGATGTCGTCGATGCTGCGGGCGGACAGGATCACCTGCTCCCCGTCCTGATAGAGGACGAAGGAGGCGCTGATGCCCGCGATGTTCAGCAGCTCGTCCGCCGCCTGGGCCGCCGCCACCCGGCCCACGGCATGGGGCACCGGGGCGATGGCGATGTTGCCCCGGTAGGTGCGGGCGTTCTGGATGATGTCGTACTTGGCGATGGTGTCGGTCAGGCCGGTCTGGAACAGCTTCTTCACCTCGCCGGTATCGCCGCCGCAGCGGCGGAGGTAGGCCGCCGCCTCAAAGGTGCGGCTGCCGGTGCGCATGGTAAAGTTTTTGGTGTCCAGCATGATGCCGGCCAGCATGGCCTCGGCCTCGCCCCGCATCAGGTCACCCGGATCCAGCAGATAGCCCAGAAGCTCGCTGACCAGCTCGCTGGCGGAGGAGGCGGAAGGCTCGTGGAAGTTCAGAGCCGCACCCTCGATATAGGTGGCCGCCCGGCGGTGGTGGTCGATGACCGCTACCTTGGTGCAGGAGGTCAGCAGCTCCTGGCTGGACACCTGCTCGGGCCGGTTGGTGTCCACTACCACCAGCAGGGTACGGGAGTCGGCCTGGAGCAGCGCCTCCTGACTGCCCAGAAAGCGGTCCCGGTAGTAGTCCATCTCCGCCACCCGCTCGTACAGGTCGTCGGCGGGGGTGGGGCCGCCCTCACGGATGATATAGGCGGGCACGCCCCGCTTGCGGGCGATGGCGCACACGCCCACGGCGGCGCCCACCGCGTCCATGTCGGCGGCGCTGTGGCCCATGACCATGACGGAGGAGGCGTCGGACACCAGGGAACCCAGGGCGGAGGCCATGACCCGGCTCTTCACCTTGGTGCGCTTCTCGGTCTCCTTGGCCCGGCCGCCATAGAACTCAAAGGCAAAGCGGTTTTTGATGACCGCCTGGTCGCCGCCCCGGGACAGGGCCATCTCGGCGGACAGCGTGGCGAACTTGAACAGCTCCGCCGGGGTGTCGCCGTCGATGCCGATGCCGATGGACAGGGTCACAGGGATGCCGTTGGGGCTCTGGACGGTGCGGACGGTGTCCAAAATGGAGAATTTCTCGGCCTTGTAACTCTCCAGATACTGCTCCTCAAAGATGAACAGGTAGCGGTCCCGGTCCAGCCGGCAAAAGATGCCGCCGGAGTTCCCCACCCACTGGGTGAAGCGCTGGTTGATCTCGGCCAGCATGGCGTTGCGCACGCTGTCCTCCTGGCTCTTGATGGTGTCCTCGTAGTTGTCCAGCAGGAGCACCGCCACCACCGGGCGGGTGGCCTTGTAGATGTCCCGGGTGTTGGCCAGGTCGGTGACGTCCAGCCAGTAGGTGGTGGCCAGGGTGTCGGTCTCCTTCTCCGAGGGGCGGGACACGGAGCCGAATACCTGGTAGCGGCGGCCGTTCAGCGTTACCTCCTCCGGGCACTCGCTCTTGCCCTCCAGCAGCCAGCGGGTGCTGAAGCCGGGCACCAGATCGGCCATTCTGGTGTGGAACAGGCCCTCCTGTCCGCCGGATATGCGCAGGAAGCGGTCGCTGGACCACAGGACCTCGTCGGTGTCGGGGCGGAACATGACCACCGGCAGGGGGCAGTTCAGGGCGCTGTCCCGGGTGGCGTCATCCAGGCTGCCCACCATCTCCTTCAGATAGTCGGCCGCGGTCCTCTTGCGGCGGACGGCGGAGACAAGGTATACCGCGTACAGCAGGGCCACCACAATGAGCTCGGCCACAGCCACATCCACATGGTCCAGATAGGCGGTGACAGCCGCGAAAATGACCATGATCAGGAAGTAGAGGCCGAAACGGGGGGCCAGAAGCTGGGTGATCTTTTGGTTCATACCATTCGCTCCTTTCCGCGGAAAAGGCCGATGGGCGCAGCACACCAGCCTATTACTCCATAATAGATGTATTATTATATCAGATACGGCGGGCAAAAACAAGGTCAAACGCCCTTGCCGCCGCAATTTTCTTCCGGCCGGACAGAGGAGAAAAGGTAAATCATTCTATTGCGCTGGAGGACCCATGCTGGTATAATACTCTATTATTTTTATTGCCAAAGGAGCTGATACCATGCTGGAGATCGCCGTCGAGCGGGCTGCCGTCCTGAAGCCCCATCCCGATCCGGACACCCTGGTGTTCGGGCGCACCTTCACCGACCACATGTTTTTAATGGACTATCACCGGGACCGGGGGTGGCACAGCCCCCGCATCGTTCCCTACGGCCCTCTGGCGCTGGATCCGGCCAGCATGGTGTTCCACTATGCCCAGGAGGTGTTTGAGGGGCTGAAGGCCTACCGCACCCCCTCGGGGCGCATTCAGCTGTTCCGCCCTGAGGAGAATGCCCGGCGGCTCATGTCCTCCTGCCGCCGCATGTGTATCCCGGAGATTCCGGAGGAGGATTTTCTCCAGGCGGTGAAGGCCCTGGTGCGGATGGAGCGGGACTGGGTGCCCGACCGGCCGGGGACCTCCCTGTATCTGCGGCCCTTCATCATCGCCACCGACGCGGCCCTGGGGGTGCACGCCTCTCAGAGCTACCTGTTCGCCGTCATCTGCTGCCCGGTGGGGGCCTACTACCCGGAGGGCCTGGCCCCGGTGAAGATCTATGTGGAGGACGAGGATGTGCGGGCTGTCCGGGGCGGCACCGGCTATGCCAAGTGCGGCGGCAACTACGGCGCCTCCATCCGGGCAGGACACCGGGCGGAGGAGCAGGGCTTCTCCCAGGTGCTGTGGCTGGACGGCGTCCACCGGAAGTATATCGAGGAAGTGGGCTCCATGAACGTGCTGTTCAAGATCGGCGGCAGAGTGGTCACCCCGGCGCTGGAGGGCTCCGTGCTGCCGGGCATCACCCGCAAGAGCTGCCTGGAGCTGCTGAAGAACTGGGGCGTCCCGGTGGAGGAGCGCCGCATCTCCGCCAGGGAGCTGTTCGCCGCCGCCGACTGCGGCCTGCTGGAGGAGGCGTGGGGCAGCGGCACCGCCGCGGTGGTGTCCCCCATCGGGCTGCTGGTCTGGGAGGACCGGAGGGCGGTGGTCAACGGCGGCCGGATCGGAGAGCTGACCCAGCGGCTGTACGACACCCTCACCGGCATCCAGTGGGGCACCGACCCCGACCCCTGGGGCTGGACCATGGAGGTCGGAGAGGACTAAAAAACAAGACACAGGACCCGTTGCAGAATTGAAAGTTCTGCAACGGGTCCTGTGGATTTACAGGGGAGCGAATGGCAGGTCACTCCTGCTCGGCGGCCCGCCGCTGCTCCAGGTAGGCGGCCCGGCCGGTCTCGTAGAGGTTGTTGCCCAGACTGTCGATGACCACGGTCAGGGGGAGGTTTTCCACCTCTAGTTTGCGGACGGCCTCGGCGCCCAGGTCCTCGTAGCACACCAGCTCGGCGGACTTGACGCACCGGCTCAGCAGGGCTCCGGCGCCGCCGATGGCGCCGAAGTAGACCGCACCGGTCTCCTTCATGGCGTCGATGACCGTCTGGTCACGCTTGCCCTTGCCGATCATGCCCAGCTGGCCCAGCCGCAGCAGGGTGGGGGAGTAGGCGTCCATGCGGTAGCTGGTGGTGGGGCCGGCGGAGCCGATGGGCTGCCCCGGCCGGGCGGGGGTGGGCCCCACGAAGTAGATGACCGCGCCCTCCATGGGGAAGGGCATGGGCTTGCCCTGGGCGGCCAGCTCGCACAGGCGCTTGTGGGCGGCGTCCCGGGCGGTGTACACCGTGCCGGACAGGTAGACGCTGTCCCCGGCCCGCAGGGAGCGGGCCACCTCGGAGGTCAGGGGAGCGGTGATGTGTTTTTCCATGTTACAGCACCTCCGTCACATGCCGGGCCACATGGCAGTTGATGTTCACCGCGCAGGGCAGGCCGGCGATATGGGTGGGCAGGGTCTCGATGTGGACGGCCAGGGCGGTGGTGCGCCCGCCGAAGCCCTGGGGGCCGATGCCCAGGGCGTTGATCTTTTCCAGCAGCTCCCGCTCCAGAGCGGCGTAGAAGGGGTCGGGGCTGGGTGCGCCGGTCTCCCGCAGCAGGGCCCGCTTGGCCAGCAGGGCGCACTTGTCGAAAGTGCCGCCGATGCCCACCCCCACCACGATGGGGGGACAGGGGTTGGGGCCGGCCTGCTCCACGCTGTCCAGAATGAACTTTTTCACGCCATCCAGGCCGTCGGAGGGCTTGAGCATGGCGATGCGGCTCATGTTCTCGCTGCCGAAGCCCTTGGGGGCCACGGTGATCTTCACCCGGTCACCGGGCACCAGGTCGGTGTACAGCATGGCGGGGGTGTTGTCCCCGGTGTTGACCCGGTCCAGAGGGTCCCGTACCACGGACTTGCGGAGGTACCCCTCGGCATAGCCCCGGCGCACCCCCTCGTTGACGGCGTCGGTGAGATCGCCGCTGATGTGGACCTCCTGGCCCACCTCCAGGAACACGCAGGCCATGCCGGTGTCCTGGCAGATGGGAGTGCCGTCCTCAATGGAGTAGTTTTCCACAATGTGATCCAGAATTGTGCAGGCTACCGGCCAGTCCTCCGCCTGGCGGGCACGGAGGATGGCGTCCTTGGTGTCCTGGGGCAGGCGGGTGTTGGCCCGGATGCACAGCCGAGCCACCGTGTCGGTGATAACGGCGGCGTTCAGTTCTCTCATAACAGTCCCTCGCTTTTCATCAGTTGGGCCAGCTCCTCCGGGGCGTACAGGGCGTTGAGCACGGTGAGCAGGGCCTTGGCGCTCATATGCTGGGGCAGCTCCAGCGCTTTCAGCAGGGCCGCCCGCCGCTGGGCGGCGTCGGGGGTGCCGGTGAGCCCCAGGGCGAACAGGTCGGCGGGGGTGAGCTGCCCCCGGGGGGCGGCGGCCTCCTCCCCCTCCACGGTGGCCCCCGCCCGGAGAAGGGCCTGGACCAGCACCTCCGGGCTCATGCCCTCCACCCCCAGCTTGCCCTCTTTGCCGGGGGCGCGCTTGCGGCGCTCCTTGCCGTACACGTCGGGGATGTAGGCGTGCTTGACCTGCTCCGGGGGGATGGCCCCCTTGATATAGTTGCGGATGACAAAGCCCGCGCCGTCGGAGTCGGTGAGGACGATGAGCCCCTGCTTCTGAGCCAGGCGGCGGAGCAGGGCCAGCTTTTCACTGTCCTTGAACACGGAGAACCCGGAGGTCTCCAAAATCACCGCGTCCACCGCCTGGGACAGGGTGTTCTTGTCGTAGCGGCCCTCCACCACGATAGCCTCTTTGATGCGGATCATCGGATGGCCCTCCGGCCGGCGGCCAGCTCCATCAGCAGGGAGACCAGCACCTCCTGCTCCTGGCCGTAGGAGGCCTTGAGCTGGAACTCGGTCTCGCTGCATCGGCGCACCGCGTGGCGGCACCAGGGGAGGGAGAACCGGCGGGCGGCGTCCAGCAGCTTGTCGGCGGGATAGGTGTTTTTCATGCCCCACAGGGCCATGAACTCCTCCCGGCCCTTGCCCCGGTCCAGATAGAGCCGGGCGGTGTAGAGCTGGCGGAAGTATTTGCCCATCACCGACAGAATCATGACGGCGGGCTCCTGGCTGTGCATCAGGTCGGCCAGCACGCTGGCGGCCTTGTCGAAGTCCTTGCGGGCCATGGCGTCGGTCATCTGAAAGACCACCGCGTCGATCTGGGGGATGGCCACCGCATCGATGTCCGCCCGGGTGACCCGCTGGGCGGAGGCGTAGGCGGCGATCTTGCCGATCTCGGAGGCCAGGTTGTTCATCAGGTCCCCGCACAGGAAGATGAGGTAGCGGGCGTCCTCGGTGTCGATGGTGTGGCCCGTGGCCTTGAACCGGCGGCAGATCCAGTCGGTCAGGTCTCCCTGCTCCTGGCGCTGGAAGTTGACAATGGCGTTTTTCGCCTTGAAGACCCCGGCCAGCTTGGAGCGGCCGTCGGCCTTGTAGGGCAGCAGGTCGTAGACAAAGGTCAGACAGCAGTAGTCGGGCAGGTCGCCGATCAGGGCGGCCAGCCGGTCCCGCTCCTTGTCGCCCAGGGCGAACAGGTCATAGTCAGTGACCAGCACCAGGGTGCGCTCACTCATCATGGGCAGGCAGTCCACCGCCTGCTCGATCCAGTCCACGGAGCACTCCTTCCCCTGGGCGGTGTGGAGGTTGAAGTCCTCCAGCCCGGCGGGGAGCAGGGCCTTTTTCAGCTCCCCCAGGTAGTAGTCCCGCAGGTAGGCCTCCTCCCCGTAAAACAGGTAGAGGGAGCCGGGGGTGCCGGAGCGGAGAGCCTGCTTCAGCGCCCGCATGGCGGTGTTGTCGGTTTTCGGCTTGGGGGGCATGGAGGCTCCTCCTTTTTTGTAGTCAGCGGACGGACACCAGGCCGTCCCGCAGGGTGACGGTCACCGGCCCGTCCAGGTCGGTGCGGTACACCGCCGCGCCGACGGCGGCCAGGCGGTCCAGCGTCTCCAGGGCGGGGTGGCCATAGGAATTATACCCCACGGAGATGACGGCCAGCTCCGGCCGCAGCACATCCAGCAGCTCCTGGCAGGTGGAGCCGGCGGAGCCGTGGTGGCCCACCAGCAGCAGCTCCAGGTCGGGAATGGGGCAGTATTTTACCAGCATCCGCTCCACAAAGGCATCGGCGTCGCCGGTGATGAGGACATCGAACTCCCCGTGGGAGCAGAGCACGAACAGGCCCTCCTCGTTGGAGGTGCCGCTGCCCAGGGGTGGGTAGAGGGTCACGGCGGAGTTGCCGAGAGACAGCTCCCGCCGGCTATCCACCAGGATGAGCTCCGCGCCCTCGGCCCCGGCCATGGCGGAGAGCAGGGCCAGCTTGTCCCGGTTGGCGCCGGTGTCGGGGGCGAAGACCCGCTTCACCTCCAGGCGGCAGAACAGCTGGGAGACGCCGTTGAAGTGGTCGTCATCCAGGTGGGTGAGCACCAGGGCGTCCAGGGTAGAGCGACCCATGGCGGCCAGACGGTCGGCGGCGATGTCCCCGGCGGAGGAGGACGCGCTGCCGCCGCAGTCCACCAGCACGGCCTGGCCGCCGGACAGCAGCAGGGTGGAGGCGCCCTGACCCACATCCAGAGCGGTGACGGTCAGGTCGGCCCGGCGGACCGTCCACACATTCAGTCCCACGGCGAGGGCCAGCAGGGCCGCCAGACAGGGGAGTGTGACCGCCGCCTGCCGCCAGCGGCGGCGGGAGAGAACGAGAATCAGCAAAAGTACATAGACGGCGGCCAGCCAGATACGGAAATAGAGGTTGGAGCCGTCCAGACTGGAGAGGGGCCAGCGGCCGATGACTCCCACCACCGCCCGGATATACCGGGCCAGCAGGCCGCACACCGCGCCGGGAAAGGCCATGGCGCCGGGGAGAAAGACGGCCAGAGTGCCGATGATGAGGGCGCAGACCATCAGCAGGGTCACGGCCCACAGCACCAGAATGTTGGTCAGGGGCGCGGCCAGGACGATCTGCCCGAAGTACAGGACGATGAGGGGGACGGTGAACAGCATGGCCCCCAGGGACACCGACACATTGGCGGCGAGAAGATAGGCCAGCCGCCGCAGGAGCTTGTTTTTGCACCTGGCCTTTACCGGGCGGTACAGCCCGTCGGTCAGCCGCTGTGTCACCAGCAGGATGCCGGCCACGGAGGCGAAGGACAGCTGCAGGCTGATGCTGGCGGCGGCAAAGGGGTTCTGGATGAGCAGCACCAGCAGGGCGAAGCCCAGGGAGGTGGGCGGATCGTCCTCCCGGCCCAGCACCGGCCCGGCCAGCAGCACCGCCTGCATGATGACCGCCCGGAAGGCGGAGGGGGTGCCGCCGGCCATGAGGGCGTAAAAGACCAGCAGGGGCACCAGACACAGGGCCGCGCCCCGCCGGCCCCGGCACAGAATGAGAATCATGGACACCAGGAAGGAGATGTGCATCCCGGACACCACCGCCGCGTGCATGACTCCGGCCCGGTTCAGGGCGGAGTAGAGCTGCTGGCTGAGGCCGGACTTGTCTCCCAGGGTCACCGCCGCGGCCAGGGGCGCGGCGGCGCCGTCAAAGGCGGCGCAGATGCCGGCCTTCAGCTTCCGGGCGCACAGGTCGGGCCAGTAGCGGAACGGGACGGAGGCGGCGGGCTCGGTCTCCGGGGGATCGTTGCAATAGGCCAGCAGGAACACGCCCCGGGCGGTGTAATAGGTGGTGTCGTCCCCGTATACATGGTCGGAGGCCCTGATCCGGGCGGTGCAGGAGACGCGGTCGCCGGGCTTCAGCCCGCCCCAGTCGGCACTGCCGTAGAGCAGCACGTCGGGGCTGCCGGAAACGCCCTCCAGCTGGACGGTCATGGACCAGCCGCCGATGGAGGTCTCCGTCGGGTAGGAGGACACAGTGCCCGAGATAGCCTGCTCCGTGTCCGCCAGCTCCAGGGCCGGGGCGTAAAACAGCAGGGAGTAGGCGGAAAACCACAGAAAGGCCGCCGCGCCGCCCAGGCAGAGGGCGGCTCCCCGGCGGGAGAGCTGAAAGGCGTACCGCCGGCGGGCGGGGAGCAGAGCGGGGTCCGGGCTCTCCGCAGGGCGGGGACGGGTCTTTCCCCACAGCAGCAGGCACAGGGCGCACAGCCCGGCGGAGATGAGGGCGGCTGTCAGGCCGCTGCCGGCAAAACAGGACAGCAGGCAGGCCGTGCCGAAGCCCGCCGAAAACCATGCCAGCTTACGCATACCGTACCCGCCTTTCTCTCTATTTTACCGTCCCTGCCGGGACAAGTCAATGGGCCGGACACAAAGACCCCCGTGCCGCCGGGGCACGGGGGTGGACCGTCAATTCTGCGTCTCGCCGGAGGATGGCGGGACAAACTCCAGCAGGTCGCCGATCCCGCACTCCAGCACGGTGCACAGCCGGGCCAGCACATCGGCGTCGAAACGGGTGACTTCATTCCTGCAATATTTGTTCAGCTGCGTGCGCTGCAATTCGGCCCGCTGCGCCAGCTTGTTTTTGCTGATGCCCCGGCGCTGGATCAGCTCGTCCAGATGGTTGATCACCATGCCGTATTCTTTCATGCCGGCACCTCTTTTCAGGGGAGGGTTGTTAAAAACAGTATACCCTGGGCAGAAATGCTTAAATAGCTGAAAGAAATTAGAATGTAAATAATTACAGGTATTGAAGTGAGGGTGCAGAGGGGGTATTTCGCCTCCGGCGGGGACGGGAGAACGCCGCCTGCGGGCGGCGGACGCTCCGCTGGGCCTACTTTCCGAATGCGCGGAAAGTAGGCCACTCCGGCCCAAGAGCCGCCCTGTGGGCGGTTGGCCTGCGTAAGCGCCTCGCTGCGGCTCGGTGAAAGGCGCAGTCAAGGGGAGGGTGTTTCGAGTCCCCCTCCCCTTGACAAACCCCACCCGCAACGACCAACACAAGGGGGGCAGCGGCCCCCCTTATTGGATGTATCCCCCCGGGGAGCGGAAGTGCTCAGTCGTTGGAACTGCTTTGCTCTCAAGCTACTGTGCCTGGCCAGGCGCAGTAGTTTGAAAGGCTGGCAGTTCTACCGGGGGGAAACGAGCGGCAGCGGGCGGGAGGAGCAGGTCAAATCAGGTCTTGCGCGCCGGGCGGCAGAAGTTCGGGCCAAAGGATTTGCCCCGGCGGGATACCTAAGGGCGGCCAGCCCTTAGGCGCGTTTTTGGTGACTTTTGTCGCGTTACAAAAGTCACCCCAGCGGAGCGTCCTTGCCCGGAGGCGAAACCTCTCCTCGTCCCGTGCGAACGGAAGTGGTCCTTTAGATCATATCCTGCCCGAAGCGGAACCGGATTTCCCCCCTGAGCCGCCCTTTGGTTACTTTCGGGCGGCGCCGAAAGTAACCCATAGCGGAGCGAGCCCTGCCTTCAGGCGAAACCTCCCCGGTTGAGGCTGTACTTTCAGCGGATTTTCTGTTATGATGGTACCACTTGACGAAAAGGACTGATACCATGCTGACCCATGAACAGGAGCTGGAATTCTGCCGCGCCCGGCGGGCGGCCATCGCTCTGAACTATCCCAGGCTGAACAAGGAGCAGCGCCAGGCGGTGCTGGCCACCGAAGGCCCCCTGCTGCTGTTGGCCGGGGCGGGCTCCGGCAAGACCACGGTGCTCATCCACCGGGTGGCCAACCTGATCCGCTACGGCCGCGGCTCCGACACCCCCGAGGTGCCCGACTGGGTGACGGAGGAGGACCTGGCCTTTCTGAAGGACTACGCCGCCCACCCGGACCCGGAGAAGAAGCTGTATGCCGACCGCCTGTGCGCCGTGGAGCCCGCCGCCCCCTGGTCCATCATCGCCATCACCTTCACCAACAAGGCCGCCGGGGAGCTGAAGGACCGGCTGGAGCGGGCCCTGGGCCCCCAGGCCCGGGACGTGTGGGCCTCCACCTTCCACTCCGCCTGCGTGCGCATCCTGCGCCGGGACATCGAGAAGCTGGGCTTCCCCTCCGACTTCACCATCTATGACACCGATGACACCATCCGGGTCATGAAGGACTGCCTGAAGGAGCAGGGGGTGGATGACAAGCAGTTCCCGCCCCGGTCCGTGCTGGCGGTCATCTCCAAGGCCAAGGACAAGCTGCAGCTGGCGGCGGACTTTGAAAAGGAGTGCGCCAAAAGCGGGGACTTCCGCCTGCAGAAGATGGCCCGGCTGTATACCGCCTACGAGAAAAAGCTGTGGGACGCGGGGGCCCTGGACTTCGACGATATTCTGCTCCACACCGTCCGCCTGCTCCAGCAGGACGAGGGCGTGCGTACTTACTACCAGCGGAAGTTCCGCTATGTGCTCATCGACGAGTATCAGGACACCAACAACCTGCAGTACCTGCTGGCCACTCTGCTGGCCGGGGGGTACGAGAACATCTGCGTGGTGGGCGACGATGACCAGTCCATCTACCGCTTCCGCGGGGCCACCATTGAGAACATCCTGTCCTTTGAGGACCAGTACAAGGGCTGCCGCACCATCCGGCTGGAGCAGAACTACCGCTCCACCAAGAACATTCTGGCGGCGGCCAACGCGGTCATCAAGCACAACGAGGGCCGCAAGGGCAAGGAGCTGTGGACGGCGGGGGCGGAGGGGGACAAGGTGTCCCTCTATACCGCCATGAACGAGAACGACGAGGCCCAGTATGTGGCCAACCGCATCCTGGCCGACTACCGGGCGGGGCGGCGGTGGAACGACCACGCCATCCTCTACCGCATGAACGCCCAGTCCAACCAGCTGGAGGTGGCCTTCAAGCGCAACGGCATCCCCTACCGGGTCATCGGCGGCACCCGGTTCTTCGACCGGGCCGAGGTCAAGGACATGCTGGCCTACCTGTGCGCCATCCAGAACCACGCCGACGACCTGCGCCTGCGGCGCATCATCAACAACCCGCCCCGGGGTATCGGAGACACCACTGTGGACAAGGCCCAGGCCATCGCCGCCCAGCGGGGCTGCTCCCTGTGGGACGTCATCGCCGCCCCGGAGGACTATCCGGAACTCCAGCGGGCGGCGGCCAAGCTGGGCCAGTTCACCGCCCTGATGGAGGAGCTGACCGGCCTGTCCCGCACCATGGACCTGCCTGCCTTTTATGAGGAGGTGGTGTCCCGCACCGGGTACGCCGCCATGCTCCAGCTGAAAAACGACATCGAGAGCCGCACCCGGCTGGAGAACGTGCGGGAGCTGCTGACCTCCATCAACGGCTATATTGAGAACGCCGAGGGGGAGCCCACTCTGGCGGGCTTCCTGGACGAGATCGCCCTGTACACCGACCTGGACAACCACGACCCCAACGAGGACGCGGTGGTCATGATGACCATGCACTCCGCCAAGGGGCTGGAGTTCCCCGTGGTGTTCGTGGTGGGCATGGAGGAGGGCATCTTCCCCGGCATGCGCTCCATCGGCGACGCGGAGGAGATGGAGGAGGAGCGGCGGCTGTGCTATGTGGCCCTGACCCGGGCCAAGGAGCAGCTGTACCTGACCTGCGCGGGCCAGCGGATGCTCTTTGGCCGCACCAGCGCCAACCGGCCCTCCCGGTTCACCGGGGAGATCCCCCCGGAGCTGCTGGAGCAGTCCGGGCGGACCTACGCCGACCGGAGCAATTCCGGCTACGGCGTGGGGTACAGCCAGCGGGGCTGGCAGGACTACGACTTTGACCAGCGACCGGCCCGGCCCGCCTATCCCGGCGGCGGCCAGCGTCCCCAGCGGCCCGCAGCACCGGCGTCCGCTCCGGCCCGGCCCTCCGCCGGCCGTCCCGCCCCCTCCCACGCCGCCCGGAAGCCCATCGCCGCCAGCCCCTCCGGCGGCTACACCCCGCCCGCCAAGCCGGCGGCGGCTCTGCCCGCCTTCCAGAAGGGGGACATGCTGGAGCACAAGGCCTTCGGCCGGGGCATGGTGCTGTCGGTGCAGAAGATGGGGGGCGACGCCCTCATCGAGATCGCCTTCGACAACGTGGGCACCAAGCGGCTCATGCTCAAGTCCGCCGCCCAGCATATGAAAAAGCTCTGAGAAAGTCAGAGCTCCTGAAAAACAGGTATTGTGCTTTGCCTCCTGCCGTGATACACTGAACCACAAGATGTTGCATATCAGAGAAAGATACGGCACAAGGGAAGGGAGAGTTTCATGAAACGATTGAATGATTTTATCCTCGCCGTGCTGGCGGGGGCGGCCATCTCCATCGGCGGGGCGGTGTTCCTGTCTCTGGACAGCAAGGTGCTGGGGGCGCTGTTCTTCTGCGTGGGCCTGTTCATGGTGTGCACCATGGGGCTGAACCTGTACACCGGCAAGGTGTGCTACCTGCCCGGCAAGCCCGTCTCCTATGTGGGCTTTCTGGTGCTGGTGTGGGTGGGAAACCTGGCGGGGGCGGAGCTCGTGGCCCTGCTGCTGAAGGCCACCCGGGTGGGCGCCGCCCTGGCGGAGAAGGCCGCCGGACTGTGCGCCGTCAAGACCGGGGACAGCCTGATCTCCCTGTTCGTGCTGGGTATTTTCTGCAATATCATGATTTACGTCGGGGTGGAGAGCTATCTCAGCAATCCCCACCAGCTGGGCAAGTACCTGGGCATGATCTTCGGCGTGACGGTGTTCATCCTGTGCGGATTTGAGCACTGTGTGGCCGATATGTTCTACTTCGCCATGGGCGGGTGGAGCTGGCGGGCCCTGCTGTGCCTGGCGGTCATCACTCTGGGCAACGCCGTGGGCGGGGTCGCCTTCCCTCTGGCCCGGCGGCTGGGGAAGAGGGAGAACTGACAGAGCTCCGGGACTTCTCGGCCCGATGAGGGCATCGGGCCCTACGCCATGCAAGGGATGCGGCGGGTATATTGGATAAAAGCAGGGGCCGGTTCGCAATGAACCGGCCCCTGTTTTGCTGTTTATTTGGCCCAGCCGCGGCTGCGCTCCACGGCGCTCTCCCAGTCGGACAGCAGCTTTTCACGCCGGGCGGCGTCCATGCTGGGCTGGAAGGTGGTGTCGCAGGCCCACAGCTGGCGAATCTCGTCCAGATCTTTCCACACCCCGGCGGCCAGTCCGGCCAGATAGGCCGCGCCCAGGGCGGTGGTCTCCCGGATAGCAGGGCGGCGCACCTGGCAATTGATGATGTCGGCCTGGAACTGCATGAGGAACTGGTCCCGGCTGGCCCCGCCGTCGGCCTTCAGGGAGGTCAGCGGCATGCCGGTGTCCGCCTCCATGGCCTTTACCAGACCGGCCACCTGATAGGCGATGGACTCCTGGGCGGCCCGGATGATGTGCTCCCGCTTGGTGCCACGGGTGATGCCGATGATGCAGCCCCGGGCGTACATGTCCCAGTAGGGCGCGCCCAGGCCGGTGAAGGCGGGCACCAGATAGACCCCGCCGTTGTCGGGCACCTTCTGGGCGTAATACTCGGCGTCCCGGCTGTCGTTGAAGAAGCGCATCTCGTCCCGCAGCCACTGAATCACCGCGCCGCCCACAAAGACGGAGCCCTCCAGGGCGTACTGCACCCCGCCGTTCAGCCCCACGGCGATGGTGGTGATGAGGCCGTTATTGCTGACAAAGGGCTTCGCGCCGGTGTTCATCAGCAGGAAGCAACCGGTACCGTATGTATTCTTGGCCTCGCCGGGGGTGAAGCAGGTCTGGCCGAACAGGGCGGCCTGCTGGTCGCCGGCGATGCCGGAGATGGGGACCTGTACCCCCTGAATGTCGGCGTAGCCGTAGATCTCGCTGGAGGAGCGCACCTGGGGCAGCATTTCCCGGGGAATGTCCAGCGCCTCCAGCAGGGCGTCGTCCCAGTCCAGTCTGCGGATGTCGTAGAGCATGGTGCGGGAGGCGTTGGTCACATCGGTGGCGTGGACGGCGCCGCCGGTCAGCTTCCACAGCAGCCAGCTGTCCACGGTGCCGAACAGCACCTTGCCCTGGCGGGCTTTCTCACGGGCCCCCTCCACATGGTCCAGGATCCACTTGATCTTGGTGGCGGAGAAGTAGGCGTCGGGCACCAGGCCGGTGACCCGGCGGATGTGGTCGCCGTAGCCGTCGGAGAGCAGCCGGTCCACAATGTCCGCCGTGCGGCGGCACTGCCACACGATGGCGTTGTAGATGGGCCGGCCGGTGTCCCTGTCCCAGAGGATGGTGGTCTCCCGCTGGTTGGTGATGCCGATGGCGGCGATGTCCCGGGGCTCCACGCCGGTCTGGGCGATGACCTCCATCATGGTGGCGTACTGGGAGGACCAGATCTCCATGGCGTCATGCTCCACCCAGCCCTCCTTGGGGTAGATCTGGGTGAACTCCTTCTGGCTGACCCCCACGATGTTCTGGTCCTGATCGAACAGGATCACGCGGGAGCTGGTGGTGCCCTGGTCCAAAGCGAGGATGTACTTGCTCATGGGGAATATCTCCTTTCCCTTGCCGAAATTCACTGGGGGTCCATGGGGCGGGTGGCCACCACATTGACCCCTGTGCCGCAGACATTTTCCAGCACGGTCTGACCCATGCGGACAGGAGCGGTCAGCTCCACGCCGTCCAGAGCCTCCATGACCGCGAAAATCTTGCCCTTGGGGACGGCTCCGTCGGTCTTGACCGGGCAGCGGGGGAGGGCCCCGCCGGCGCAGCGCACGGTGGAGGTGACCACCCGGGTGGGGTTTGTCAACTCCATTTTACCATATTCCGCCCCCCGGGGACAACTGTTCCCTGTGACGGAATAGCCGTGTTCCTCGTCCACCTGAAGATGGCAGCCCCTGGGACAGACGATGCAGATCAGTTCTCTCATGCTTCCACCTCCCGGATGGACACGGTGATGCCGCCGGCGGCCCGGTCCAGCAGGGCCCGGGGCAGGGAGATCTGCTCCATCTCGCCGGGGGCCAGGCGGTCCCGCTGGAAGCGGGCCAAAAGCGTGTCCCCGGAGGTGACCAGAATCTCGCTGGGGCCGTACACCCGGCTGACCCGGAAGAACAGGGGGCACAGCTTCTCCACGTTTTGGGGGCGGATGCGCTGGGGCACGGTGTAGGAGACGCCGCCGCCGTTTTCCACGGTGAGGGCGCCGCCGCCGTCCCCGCCCTCCAGCACATAGCGGGCGGCGGCCTCGCCGGCCCGCTGGCTCTCGGCGGTGACGAAGTCCACCAGGTCGTGGACATGGCACACGTTGCCGCAGGCGAACACGCCGGGGAGGGAGGTCTCCATGTTCTCACAGACCACGGCGCCGTTGGTGCGCCGGTCCATCTCGATGCCCGCCTGGCGGGTAAGCTCGTTTTCCGGGATGAGCCCCACGGACAGCAGCAGGGTGTCGCAGTCGAACACCATCTCAGTACCGGGTATGGGATTGCGCTGTTCGTCCACCCGGGACACCACCACCTGCTCCACCCGCTTCTCGCCCCGGATCTCGGTGACGGTGTGGGAGAGGTACAGGGGGATGTCATAGTCGTGGAGGCACTGGACGATGTTGCGGTTCAGCCCGCCGGAGTAGGGCATGACCTCCACGCAGGCCAGCACCGTGGCCCCCTCCAGGGTCATGCGGCGGGCCATGATGAGGCCGATGTCGCCGCTGCCCAGGATGACCACCCGCTTGCCGGGCAGCCAGCCCTCCATATTCACATAGCGCTGGGCGGCCCCGGCGGTATAGACCCCGGCGGGGCGGGTGCCCGGAGTGCCGATGGCGCCCCGGGTGCGCTCCCGGCAGCCCATGGCCAGTACAATGCTTCTGGCCCGCTCCACCCGGTAGCCGGTAGTTTTGCCCACCATGCGGACCTGGCGGTCCGGGGTGACCTCCAGCACCATGGTGTCCGTGCGGACCTCTACGCCGGTCCGCCCCAGCAGCTCGATAAACCGCCCGGCGTATTCCGGGCCGGTGAGCTCCTCCTTGAAATAGTGCAGGCCGAAGCCGTTGTGGATGCACTGGTTCAGGATTCCGCCCAGGTCCCGGTCCCGCTCCACGATGAGGATGCGGCGCAGACCGCCCTCCCAGGCGGCGCAGGCGGCGGCCAGGCCGGCGGGGCCGCCGCCGATGACGATCAGGTCATACATGGCGGGCCCCTCCTTTCGTCTCCTCCGCCAGCAGATAGCTGCCGGCCCGGTCCTGCAGGACCTCCCCGGGGCTGAGACCCAGCTCCCGGCACAGAAGCTCCACCACCCGGGGACCGCAGAAGCCCCCCTGGCACCGGCCCAGGCCGGCGCCGGCGCGGCGCTTCACCCCGTCCACCGAGCGGGGCGGGATGGGGCCGCGGATGGCGTCCAGGATCTCCCCCTCGGTGACGGTCTCACAGCGGCAGATGACCCGGCCGTAGGCCGGGTCCCGCTCCACCGCGGCGGCCCGCTCCGCCTCCGGCAGCTCCCGGAACCGGAGGTGACGGCGCTCACATTTGAAGTCCGGCTTTTCCTCCAGGGGCAGTCCGGCTTTCCCCATCAGTTCCACCAGGTACTCGGCAATGGCCGGGGCGGCGGACAGGCCGGGGGAGCAGATGCCGGCGGCGTCAAAGAAGCCGGGGGCGCCCTCCGCCTCGCCGATGATGAAGTCCCCGGTGTCGGCCCTGGCCCGGACGCCGGCGAAGCTGCGGATGGACTGCCGGAAGTCGATGGAGGGCACGCTCCGCCCGGCGGCGGCGCGGACAAAGGCCATGCCCCCGGCGGTGGTGGCCACATCCTGACCCTCCACGGGGCAGGCGTTGGGGCCGGCGATCAGGTTGCCGTGGACGGTGGGGGAGACCAGCACGCCTTTGCCCGCTCTGCCGGGGCACTGAAAGACGGTGCGGCCCACCCGGGCACCCTCGCTCTTGTCCAGCAGGTGGTACTCCCCCCGGACGGGGCGGATGTGCCAGGGGGCAGGGGCGGCCATGTTGTGGACCTCCTCCGCGAACACGCCGGCGGCATTGACCACCCAGCGGCTCTCAAACACGCCGTGGTCGGTAAGTACCCGCCAGCCCTGTCCGGTCCGCTCCAGGCCGGTGACTTTATGCGCTAAAAACAGCTCTGCGCCGTTGGCCACGGCGGTCTCCGCCAGGGCCAGGCAGTACTCCCAGGGCAGGCAGATGGCGGATGTGGGGGCGTGGAGGGCGGCGGTGACATCGGGGGACAGGCTGGGCTCCAGCGCCCGGGCCTCCTCGCCGGTGAGCAGCTCCAGCCCCGGCACACCGTTGGCGACACCGCGGTCATACAGCTCACGGAGGGTGGACTTGTCCTCATCGGAGAATCCCAGCACCAGGGCGCCGTTCTGCCGGTAGGGCACGTCCAGTTTGGCGCACAGCTCCTTCGCCAGGGCGGAGCCCCGGACATTGAGCCTGGCCATCAGGGTGCCGGGCCGGGGATCGTACCCGGCATGCAGAATGGCGGAGTTGGCCTTGGTGGCCCCCTGGGCCACATCGTTCTCCCCCTCCAGCACGGCGATCTTCAGCCGGTAGCGGGACAGATGAAAGGCCGCGGCGGCCCCGGTGATGCCGCAGCCAATGACGATCACATCATACATGACGATTCCTCCCCTCCGTCTTTGGACGCACCCCGGCCGGAGGGGCGGTCCAGCAGCTCCTCCAGAGAGTACACATAGTGGCTGCTCACTGCCCGCAGCTCCTCCCGGCGGCTGGCATAGAACGCATCGTACACCCCCACGGCCGCCATGCCCGCCGCCCGGGCGGTGGCGCAGTTGTCGGGGTTGTCGTCAAAGAGGGTGCAGTCCTCCGGCCTTGCCCCGATCAGCTCACACAGGCGGGCGAAGCACCGGGGGTCGTGCTTTTCCAGGCCGATCTCCTCGGCGTAGACCACATGGCTGAAGTAGGGAGTCAGCCCGTGCCGCGCCAGCACGGCGGCGCACAGGGCGGGGCGGCAGGCGGTGAACAGGGCCATGGGGATCCCCCGCTCCCGGCACTGGCGGAGAAAGGCCTCCGCCCCCGGCTTCAGGGGGACCAGCTCCCGGTAGTGGTGGTCGGCCAGAGTCTCCCACTCGGCCATGATGGCCTCCGGGCTGTCGGCGAGATGGTAGTATTCCTTTGTAAAGGCCGCCGCCGCCGGAAAGATGGAGCGGGCCACCGTGTCCTCATACTCCGCGGTGGGTGTCAGCCCCCGGCGGGAGAGAAATTCGATGTCCACCTCCAGCCACAGGCCGTTGGAGTCGGTGATGGTACCGTCCAGGTCGAAGATATACAAGGGTCCACATCCTTTGTCTCAGAGATAAAACCGCCAGGGGAAGTCCACAGCCTCCTGGGCGTAGTCGATGCCGATGCGCTTGCCCGACTTGACGGTCAGAGGGGCCTCCTCACAGTCGGGCAGGCCGGCGTCGGACAGGCGCTGGCACAGGAACAGCTCCGGCGAGCCGTAGGGCAGGCCGTTCAGCGAGCGGTCGATGTTCAGCCCGGCGCACACCTTGCCGGGGCCGTTGAGAAAGTTCTTTTTTTGGTACAAAGTCAGGCTTTCCGTCTTGCAGCCGAACCGGTTTTCTGCTATGATATCTCGGTTGTACCTGGGGGAGAGGCCCCGTATGAGCACCGCCGCCGGCTCGCCCTCGGGCTCGGTGACGATGTTGAGACAGCAGTGCATTCCGTAGATCAGGTAGACATAGGCCGTCCCCGGCGGGGCAAAGAGCGTTTTGGTGCGCTCCGTCCTGCGGTAGTTGTAGGCGTGGCAGGCCTTGTCCATGCGGCCCACATAGGCCTCGGTCTCGGTGATCTGGGCGGCCAGCGTGACGCCGCCGTACCGCCGGATGAGGTACTTGCCCACCATGTCCCGGGCCACCTCCACCGTGTCCCGGTCAAAAAACGCCTGAGACAGCATGGCTGTTCCCCTCCCTTCCCCCACAGTTTAGCATGATTTTGTACTTTTTCATACCCGGAGTTGATCGCTGTGAATGAGAATGTTCTGAAAAAGCTGGCCAAACCCCTGCTGGTGGCGGCCACCCTGATCTGGGGCTCCACCTTCTTCATCATGAAGGACACCCTGGACACGGTGGACCTGCAGTTCCTGCTGGCCGTCCGGTTCACCTTCGCCGCCGTGATTCTGGCTGTGGTGTTCTGGCGGCACTGGAAGGACATTGACCGCTCCTACTGGTGGCGGGGGGCGGTGATGGGGCTGTTCCTCTACACCGCCTATACGGTGCAGAACTACGGCCTCATGGACACCACGCCGGGCAAGAACGCCTTTTTCACCGCCGTGTACTGCGTCATCGTCCCCTTCCTCTACTGGATCGTGGACCGGCAGCGGCCGGATCGATTCAATGTGCTGGCGGCAGTGCTGTGCGTGGCGGGTATCGGCTTTGTGTCCTGGGACGGGGGGCTGGCCATGACCTGGGGAGACGTACTTACCCTCATCAGCGGCATGATGTACGCCTGCCACATCGTGGCCACCGCCAAGTTCTCCCGGGGCCGGGACATCTTCATCCTGACGGTGATCCAGTTCACCACCACGGCGGTGTGCTGCTGGGTCGGCACGGCCTTCACCCGGGGTCTGCCCGTGGACGGGCTGCCCTTCCAGGCGTGGATGGTGCTGCTCTACCTGACTGTGGCGGCCACCACTCTGGCCCTGCTGTTCCAGAACATCGGCCAGAAGTACACCGACCCCTCCTCCGCGGCGGTGCTGATGTCCCTGGAGGCCCCCTTCGGCGTGGCCTTCTCGGTGATCTTCACCGAGGAGAGCCCCACCCCCTTCATGTACTTCGGGTTCTTCCTCATTTTCGTGGCGGTGGTGTGTTCGGAGACCAAGTTCTCCTTCCTCCGCGGGAAGAAGACTGCGGCGGCGGCCTGAGAGAAAAATACGGGGGCAGGCGCACAGGCGCGCCTGCCCCCATGCTTTTTGGGGAGATCAGAGGTGTTTTTCCAGCCAAGAGAGCACATCGGAGAAAACTTCCTCTTTGTTGGTCTCGTTATGCATTTCGTGGCGGCCGTTCTCATATAGTTTGATGGACAAGTCCCTGGTGCCGGCCTGCTGGAAGTAGCCGTACACCTTTCTGACCCCGGCGCCGCTGGCGCCCACCGGGTCCTTGTCCCCGGCGTAGAGGTACACCGGGGTGTCCGGGTCCATCCGGGACAGGGCCTGGCGGGAGGCGATATACTGCAGGCCGCCCAGCATGTCCCGGTACATGCCCACGGTGGGGATGAACTGGCACAGGGGATCGGCCATGTAGGCATCCACTACCGCCTCGTCCCGGCTGATCCAGTCGGCGGTGGTGCGGTTGGGGGCGAACTGCTTGTTGTAGGCCCCCAGGGACAGGTCGTTGACCAGGGTGCTGACATAGTCCGAGCCCTTGAACCGGGCGATGAGGCCGGCCAGCAGCTTGCCCGCGCCCACCATGAGGGCGCTTTCCTGCCCGGTGCCGGACAGAAGGGCGCCGGACACCTCGCCGGGGTAGCGGCACAGGTAGGTGCGGGTCAGGAAAGAACCCATGGAGTGGCCCAGCAGAAAGTAGGGGATGCCGGGGAAGCGCTGGCCCATCAGCTGCCGCAGGCGGCGGATGTCGGCGGTGACCAGATCCCAGCCGCCGTGCTCGGCGAACCAGCCGAACTTGCCGTCCCGTGCGCCGGTGCGGCCGTGGCCCAGGTGGTCATCGCCGCAGACGGCGAAGCCGTGGTCGGTGAGGAAGCGGGCCAGGTGGTCGTAGCGGTCCACATACTCCGCCACGCCGTGGACGATCTGCACCACCGCCCGGGGCTCACCCTGGTCGGGGAGCCACAGGGAGCAGAAAATATCGTGCTTCCCATCGCCGGACGGGAAGGTGAATTCACTGAATTTTGCCATGGCGGTTCCCTCCGATTCAAAATTGTGGTATGATCATCTGAGAACAGTGTAGCGGGTTTTGGGGAGCTTGTCAATTCATGTTATGTCATCACGAAGGAGCGATTGCCGTATGAAGAAGATCCTGCGCCGCCTGGGGGCGGCCGCGCTGGCGCTGACCGTGCTGTGTTCCACCGCCTATGCCCTGACGGTGGACGAGGCCATCGGCCTGCTGGAGGAAAATTACCTCCGCCGGCTGCCGGAGGAGGTCTATGAGGCCCAGACCCTGGAGGAGCTGTTCAGCATTGTGGGCGACCCCTATACTTACTACATGAGCGAGGAGGAATATCAGGCCTTCCTGAGCTCGGTGGAGGACACAGTGGAGGTCACCGGCATCGGCGTGTCCATCCAGTTTACCGCCCAGGGCATTCTGGTGGGGGACACCCTGAAGGGGGGCAGCGCCCGGGAGGCGGGCATCCTGCCCGGCGACCTGATCGTGGCGGTGGACGGGGTATCCTGCGTCCCCGCTGACGAGAGCTATCGGGCCATGATCCTGGGTGAGCCGGGCACCTTTGTCACCGTCACCGTCCTGCGGGACGGCGTCACCATGGACTTCACCCTGGAGCGCCGGCTGGTGGTGGTGACCAACACCGAGACCACCCTGGTGGACGGACACATCGGCTATATCCGGTGCAGCAGCTTCGGCCAGAACACGGGAGCCCTGTTCCTGGAGGGAATCCAGGCCTGCGGCGATGAGGCGGACTGCTGGCTGGTGGACCTGCGGGGCAACTCCGGCGGCTACACCACCGCCGCGGTGGAGACCATCGGGGCCTTTGCCGGGGCCGGTTTCCACCTGTACCTGCGGGACAGCGGCGGGCAGCTCTACTACTACCTCTACGGCCAGGACGCCGCCACGGACCGCACGGCGGTGATTCTGGTGAACAGCGCCACGGCCAGCGCCTCCGAGGCCTTTGCCGGGGGAATGCGGGACTACGGCCTGGGTATCACCGTGGGCAGCCGCACCTACGGCAAGGGCGTGGCTCAGATCGTGTTTGACGAGGACAACCGCCCGGAGTATTTTGACGGGGACGCCATGAAGCTCACCGCCTACCGGTTCTATTCCGCCGGCGGCGTCACCAACGACCTGGTGGGGGTGATCCCCCTGCTGATGGTGTCCGACGAGGCGGCGGAGGCGGTGGCGCTGGCCGTGTGCGGGGACCCGGCGTCGGCGGAGGAGGACCGGCTGATGGTGGAACTGGGGGGCTATCTGATGCTGGTGGACCTGAGCGCCACGGACGCGGATACTCTGGCGGCCCTGTTCGAGGCCCTGCCGCCCAGCGCCGTTCTGTGGCAGTACGGCAGTCTGGAGCCCCTGTCGGTGGTGGAGATGGCCGCGGAGCTGGGCGTCAGCTACCAGTCCCGCTGGTTTGACGACGTGGCAGAGAGCGAGTACGCCGACGCCATCAACACGCTGGCCACCTACGGAATCGTCCACGGCAACGGCAAGGGGATGTTCTATCCCGGCTCCACCCTGAAGCGGAGCGAGGTGTGCGCCATGCTGGGCAAGGCGCTGGGCCTGTCCGTCAGCACGCGGCAGCAGTTTGACGATGTGCCCGCCGACGCCTGGTATGCCGGCTGGGTCAACGCCATGGCGGAGCTGGGTCTGGTCCAGGGCGCCGGGAATGGCAAATTCTATCCCAACGAGCCGCTGAAGCAGGAGGAGTATCTGACCATTCTGGGCCGGGTGGCCCGGTATCTCAGCATGAACTTCGACTACGCAGCGGACAGCGTCACCCAGGAGCAGCTGGACGGGGCGGAGGCTCAGGGATTCCACGCCTGGGCCTGCCAGAGCGTGGCTCTGCTGGACATGGGCGAGGCCCTGTTCGCCCCCGTGGAGGAGCTGGAGCCCGGCGCGGCCATTCTCCGGGAGGAGGCGGCGTACAGCCTGTACGCCCTGCTGGCGGCCGCGGGGATCCTGGCGGTGTGATCGCAGCGCAAAACAAATCCCGGCGGGGCGTGCAGCAGCACGCCCCGCCGGGACTGCTTTTTGAATCAAAGGGTCATGGTCATGCCCTGCTGGTCGTCGGACAGGCCGTCCTTCTTCAGCATGTTCTCCAGCACCTGCACATCGGAGCTGATGTCCATGGCGTCGTCCTGAAACAGCTTGTCGAGCTGCTTTTCAAAGCCGGACACCACCTGGTCCATCATGCCCTCGATGCGGGCCTTGGCGGCGGAGATGTTCTCCCCCTCCACCCCCTGGGCCTCCAGCTGGGCATAGGCCCGCAGGATCTTCAGGGTGGTGGGCAGGTAGTAGTTCAGGAAGGTGCGCAGCTGGCCCTCCCGGTCGGGGTGGGCCTTCTGGTAGGCCAGAATCTTACCGGTGATCTCCTCGATGCGGTCGATCTTGGCGCTCATGGCCGCGTCGGGGATGGCGTCATTCACCTGGCGGATCTCACGGAGAATGGCGTCCTCCTGCTCTGCCTGCTCCTGGGGAGTGGGCTCCCTCTTCTGCTCCGGCTCGGGGGCGCGGTAGCCCATCTCGGTCAGGAACAGCTTGCCCGCCGCCAGATCCAGATAACCGGTGGGCAGTACCCCCGCGGACAGCATCTTCTGCAGGTCCTTGCACAGCTTGCGCACGGAGATGTTGAAGGCGGAGGCCATGTGGGCCAGATCCACCTCCCGGTTGGCACCGATATAGGCCAGGTAGTTCAGGTAGCGCTCCTGCCGGCGGCGGGAGCCGATGCCGCTGCACAGCATGACCAGGCCGCAGGCCAGGAACATGGCGCAGGTGATGACGCCCATCAGCTCATCGGAGAAAAAGTACCCATAGAACAGGGAGGACAGGAACTCGGAAAGGGTGCCGATGGTGCCCAGGCCGAAAATGCCGGTGAGGATAGCCCCGGCGATGATGAGGCCGATGCCCCCCGCCTGCTTGCCCTTGGAGGCCTTGCCGGAGGACTTCTGCCGGGCGGGGCCGCCGGAGGTCTGCCGGGCCTCCTGCTGCGGGGCTTGCTGGGCGGCGGCCTGCCTGACCTGGCTGCGGCTCTGGGCGCTCTGGATGCGGACGATGCGGGAAATCTTGCTCAGCGCCCAGATGGCCGCGATGACCTGCGTCCAGCCGGAGGGGATGAGAAACAGGATGACAATGGGGATCCACTCGCCCCAGTTGGGATTTTTCTTCGGCGGGCCGGAGTTGGGCCCATTGGTGCCGTGATTATAGTTATAGTTATACTGCCAGCCCTGGCCGGAGCCGTTGGGGCCGTTGTGGTTGGTTTGGTTGGAAGCCATGGCCGATCCGTCCTTCCCTCAGAGGGTTCAACTTGCTGATTCATTATTATATACAATTGTGGGCCAACTGTAAATAAAGATTCTTTAAAACTTTCTGTTACCGAACTGTAACCCGTTTTTCACCGAAATGTGCTTGCCTAACCCTGGCTGTGATGTTAAAATACAAGTTAATTGATTGGAATAATGTCCTATTATGCATATTTGGAGGTAACCATATGGACCAATCTAAGCCAAAGCGCAAGCTGTCGGCTCCGGTCATCGCGGTGATCGCGGCGGCGGCGGTGATTCTGGTTTTGGCGGGAGCCTATTGCGGCCTGTGCAAATGGGTGCAGGGCAATGGCCGCCTCCTGCCGGGCACTGTGGCCCGGGACCCCAACGGCACCGCTTACCTGGAGCTGGGCGGCCTGACCCGGGACGAGGCCGTGACCCGGCTGGACGCCTACATGGAGAATCATCTGGACCAGCGGGTGCTGACCATCAGCTGGGGAAGCAGGAAGCTGGCTGAGGTCAGCGGCAGCCTGCTGGAGAGCGACCCGGAGGCCCCGGTGGACTACGCCGTGGCCGTGAAGGACGCCCAACCCTTCCTGCGTCTGGGCGCCATGTGGCTGCGCCTGGCGGGGGAGCCGGTGACCGTGTCCCTGTCCGCCTGCGTGCTCACCCCGGAGGGGGAGACGGAGACCCGGGCCATCATTGAGGACATCGCCGAGGAGCTGTACCGGGACCCGGTGGACTTTGACTGCCGGGTGGACGAGGAGCAGGGCGTTGTCACCGTCATCCGCGGCGAGGACGGCGCGAGGGTGGACGAGAACGCCCTGTTTGACGCGGTGGAGCTGGCCCTGGTGACCGGCGAGGCTGAGGTGCAGGTGGAGACCACCCCCATTCCCACCGGCCTGCTCAACGGCCAGACCCTCTACGAGCGGGTCTACCGGGAGCCGGTGGCACCCGAAAAGCAGGAGGACGGATCCCTGAGCCTGCCGGTGCAGGGAATCTCCATTGATGTGCCCCAGGCCGAGGAGATGCTGGAGGACATGGGCGACGAGGAGACCTGCGACATCCCCCTGGTCCTGACCCAGCCCGATTACAGTGCCTGCGCGGACCTGCTCTACCAGGACCTGCTGGCCAGCTGCATCTCCTATCTGGACGGCGTGGAGAACCGCTCCTTCAACGTGAACCGCACCGCCGAGTTCTGCAACGAGACCATCCTTCTGCCCGGCGAGGTGTTCTCCTACCTGGGCACCATCGGCGACCCCTCCACGGCCAACGGCTACAAGCTGTCCACCGGCTACCAGGGGGGCAAGACCGTGGAGATGGAGGGCGGCGGCGCCTGCCAGGTGTCCTCCTCCCTGTACTACTGCGCGGTGTATGCCAATCTGGAGATCGTCAACCGGGCCTGCCATGCCTTCAGCGTGGGCTATGTGCCCAACGGCCTGGACGCCACGGTGTACTATCCCAGCCTGGACTTCCTGTTCCGCAACAACACCCCGTTCCCCATCAAGCTGGTGGCCTACACCACTGGCGGGGCCAGCGGAAAGGTGACGGTGCAGATCTGGGGCACCAAGACCGATGATACCTATGTGATCCCTGAGCTGAACACCGTGTCCACCACCCCGTGGGAGACCGTGTATAAGCCCAGCGCCGAGATTCCCCGGGGCACCACCAAGGTGGATGTGACCCCCTACACCGGCTACACCGTGGAGGTGTACCGCTGTGTGTACGACGGAAACGGCAACCTGATCTCCCGCACCTTTGAGAACTTCAGCCGGTACGCCAAGCGGGACAAGGTGATCCTGTTCAACCCGGCGGACGCCGCCAGCCTGGGCCTGAACCCGGACGGCACGCCTCTGCCCGAGCCGGAGCCGTCCCCCGAGCCCAGCCCGGAGCCCTCTCCGTCGCCCAGTCCCTCTCCCGAGCCCTCTCCGGAGCCGAGCCCGGAGCCTTCTCCTGAACCCTCCCCTGAGCCCAGCCCGGAGCCCTCTCCGGAGCCGGAGCCCACGGAGGAGCCCAGTCCCGAGCCCACGGAGGAGCCCGCGGACGGGGTGGAGGCGTGAGCCATGTTTGAAGGCTTTTCCCAGGACACTGTGGATTTCATGTGGGGCATCCGCTTCAACAACGAGCGGAGCTGGTTCCAGGAGCACAAGCAGGTCTATGTGGACTCCTTTTATGAGCCCATGAAGGAGCTGGGGGCCGAGCTGCAGAACCGGCTGCTGGAGAAGTTCCCCAAGAGCGAGCTGAACCTGAAGGTATCCCGCATCTACCGGGACGCCCGGCGGCTGTTCGGCCGGGGGCCCTACCGGGACCACCTGTGGCTGTCCCTGTTCCGCTGGGACCAGGGGGAGGACGGAGCCCGGCCGGTGCTGTGGTTTGAGCTGGGCCCGGAGGCGTGGAGCTACGGCATGGGCTTCTGGTGCGCCAAGGCGGTGGTCATGGAGAAGCACCGGGCCCGCGTGGACCGGGACCCCAGGCCCCTGCTGAAGCTGGCCGGGGCGCTGGAGCGGCAGGAGGAATTCGTGCTGGAGGGGCCGGAATACAGCCGGCTCAAGGCGGCTCCCGACCCGAAGCTGACCCACTGGTATAACAAAAGATCCCTGAGCGTGGGCCATGAGGAGCCCCTGAGCGAGCTGATCTACTCCCACGACCTGGCGGACCGGCTGACAGAGGGCTTTACCTTCCTGATGCCCTATTACGATTACTTTTCCACCCTGTGGGCCGATCCCGACCCCCGGGCGGCAAACTGAACAAATAATGACACGGGCGGCCCCGGAGGGGGGCCGCCCGTGTGTTTTCAGCGGTTTATTTGTTTCTCAGCATCCGCATGGCGTTGAGGATGGCGATGACGGCCACGCCCACATCGGCGAACACCGCCTCCCACATGCTGGCCAGGCCGCAGGCGCCCAGAATGAGGAACAGGGCCTTGACCGCCAGGGCGAATACGATGTTTTCCCGGACGATGACCATGCACTTGCGGGCGATGTCCATGGCTACGGTCAGCTTGGCGGGGTCGTCGTCCATCAGCACCACATCGGCGGCCTCGATGGCGGCGTCGGAGCCCAGGGCGCCCATGGCGATGCCCACATCGGCCCGGGAAAGCACCGGCGCGTCGTTGACGCCATCGCCCACATAGGCCAGGACCCTGCCGGGCTCCCTGCGCTCCAGCAGCTCCTCCACCTTCGCCACCTTGTCGGCGGGGAGGAGCTGGGTGTGCACCTCGTCCAGACCCAGCCGGGCGGCCACCGCCTCGCCCACGGCCCTGGTGTCGCCGGTGAGCATGACGGTGCGGATGCCCCGGGCCTTCAGGGCCGCGATGGCGGCGGGGGCGGTGTCCTTGACCGCGTCGGCGATGACGGCGCAGCCCAGGTAGCGGCCCGCCCGGGCCACATGGACCAGGGTGCCGGCGCCGGCCACCTCCGGGGCCTCAAGCCCCAGCCGGGCCATCAGCTTGCCGTTGCCCGCGGCCACGGGGACGCCGTCCACGCGGGCGGTGACGCCGTGGCCGGGGATCTCCTCCACCTGGGTGACCCGGCCCGCGTCGATCTCCCGGCCATAGGCCCGGCGGAGGGACTGGGCGATGGGGTGGTTGGAGTAGGATTCGGCCAGGGCCGCGCACTCCAGCAGCTCACCCTCGTCGGCGCCCTCGGCGGGGAGCAGGGTGTCCAGCTCAAAGGAGCCCCGGGTCAGGGTGCCGGTCTTGTCAAAGACCACGGTGTCCGTCTTGGCCAGCAGCTCCAGGTAGTTGCCGCCCTTCACCAGAATGCCCCGGGAGGAGGCACCGCCGATGCCCCCGAAGAAGGACAGGGGGATGGAGATGACCAGGGCGCAGGGGCAGGAGATGACCAGGAACATGAGGGCCCGGCCCACCCACACCGACCACTGCCCGGTGATGAGAGAGGGGATGACGGCCAGGCACACCGCGCCGATGACCACGGCGGGGGTGTAGTACCGGGCGAACTTGGTGATGAAATTCTCCGCTTTGGCCTTCTTGGAGGAGGCGTTCTCCACCAGATCCAGAATCTTGGCCACGGTGGACTGGCCGAAGGGCTTGGTGACCCGCAGACGCAGCACACCGGTCAGGCTGACGCAGCCGGAGAGCACTTCGCTGCCCACGCCCGCGTCCCGGGGGGCGGACTCGCCGGTGAGGGCGGCGGTGTCCAGGGCGGAGGAGCCCTCCGTCACCACGCCGTCCAGGGGGATCTTCTCGCCGGGGCGGACCTCGATGATCTCGCCCACCTCCACCTCCTCCGGGTCCACGGTGAGCAGCTCGCCCTCCCGCTCCACACGGGCGGAGTCGGGGCGGATGTCCATCAGCTGGGCGATGGAGCGGCGGGACTTGCCCACGGCGTAGCTCTGGAACAGCTCGCCCACCTGGTAGAACAGCATGACGCCCACCGCCTCGGAGTACTCGCCAAGCACCAGGGCGCCCACAGTGGCCAGGGACATGAGGAAGTTCTCGTCAAAGACCTGGCCGTGGGCGATGTTGCGCACGGCCTTCCACAGCACGTCCCAGCCCACGAGGAAGTAGGGGATCAGAAACAGGGGCAGCCGCCACAGCCCCTCCACGGGGAGCAGCGCCGCCGCGATGAGCAGTATGGCCGCCGCGATGATGCGGGCCAGGGTCTTTTTTTGTTTTTTCGTCATGGAAAACACCTCCGGGCTCCGGGGCGGGCCCCGGAGGTCACATCACAGAATCACGTCGCAGTCAGGGTCCACCTTTTTGCAGCACTTGACGGCCTGCTTCACGATCTCGTCAAAGCGGGCGTCGTCGGCCTCGATGGTCAGCTTCTGGGTCAGGAAATTGACGGTGGCGGCGGTGACGCCGTCCAGCTTGCAGATGGACTCCTGCATTTTGCGGGCGCAGTTGGCGCAGTCCACGTCGGTCATTTTGAAGGTCTTTTTCATGGTGACTTCCTCCTCATTCATTGATATGGTCCATACCCTGGGCGATGATGCGGCGCACATGGTCATCCGCCAGGGAATAGAATACGGTCTTGCCGTCCCGCCGGGGCTTCACCAGCCGGGCGTTCTTCAGTACCCGAAGCTGGTGGGACACGGCGGACTGGGTCAGGCTCAGCAGCTGGGCGATGTCGCACACGCACAGCTCCGCCTCAAACAGGGCGTACAGAATCTTGATGCGGGTGGAGTCGCCGAACACCTTGAACAGCTCGGCCAGGTCGTACAGGTGCTCGTCACTGGGCATCTGGGACAGGACCTGCTCCACCGTGTGCTCATGGACGCACAGGAAACTGCAGCATTCGATGTCGCGCTCGTCAGCCATAGGGATCCCTCCTGAAACAAACAATTGAATAACTGTTCATATGTTAATCCGTTTGAGCCTGTTTGTCAATAGGAAAAATAAAAAATCCGGGAGACCGCTGTGCGGTCTCCCGGAGGAAGATCATTTTCTTGACGGGACAGGGAATCAATACCGGCGGATGACGGCCACCACTTTGCCCAGGATGGAGCAGCCCTCGCCGTCGATGGGCTGGTACTCGGGGCTGGAGTTCTCGGGATAGAGCCACACATGGCCGTTTTCCCGGCGGTAGGTCTTGACAGTGGCCTCGTCCTCGAACAGGGCCACCACGATGTCGCCGTTGCGCACCGCCTCCTGCTGGTGGACCACCACCAGGTCGCCGGGCAGGATGCCGGCCTCCAGCATGGATTCACCCCGGACCCGGAGGGCGAAGTGCTCGCCGGTCAGGCCGTTGGTGTCAAAGGTCAGATACTCCTCGATGCACTCCTCCGCCAGAATGGGGGAGCCGGCGGCCACGGAGCCCAGCAGGGGCACCTGGTCCCTGCGGTTGTGGGAGCCGTCGGTGATGGAGATGGCCCGGGTCTTGCCCTCGGCCTGGGAGATGAGGCCGGCCTCCCGCAGACCCTTCAGGTGGAAGTGGACGGTGGAGGGGGACTTCAGGTCCACCGCCTCCGCGATCTCCCGCACCGAGGGGGGGTAGCCGTGGCTGTCGGTGAAGGACAGAATATAGTCATAGATCTGCTGCTGCTTGGGCGATAATTTACTCATGGCGCAGCCTCCTTTTGCTTTCTTGGGAAAAGTGTAGCACAGAATTCCGAAAATGTCAAACATTTGTTCTAAACTTTTCGGCGGAACAGCGAAAAATCTGTCTTTCTTGCCCCGTTCGGTTGAAAGTGCGGCGGGGATTTGATATAATCAAAGATAATTTTTATTTTGAGGACTTGAGTGAAATGAAGTATGAACAGTGGAACCTGCGCCCGGGGGCCGGACTGGCCGCCCGGATGCAGCTGGAGGAGGCGGGACTGCCTTCTCTGTGTGCCGCTGTCCTCTGCGCCCGGGGAGTGGATACGCCGGAAAAGGCGGCGGATCTCCTGTACGACGGGCCTGACGCTTTCCACGACCCTTACCTGCTCCGGGACATGGACCGTGCCGCGGCGCGGATACAGCGGGGCCTGGACCGGGGAGAGCTGATGGCGGTGTACGGCGACTACGATGTGGACGGAATCACCGCCACCTGCCTGCTCACCGAATTTCTGCGGGAGCGGGGGGGACAGGTGGTCAGCTACATCCCGGACCGGACGGAGGAGGGCTACGGCCTGAACCCCGCGGCCATCGCCCGGCTGGGCGGGCAGGGGGTCACGCTCATCATCACCGTGGACTGCGGCATCACCGCCGTGGACGAGGTGGAACACGCCCGCTCGCTGGGCATTGACGTGGTGGTCACCGACCATCACCAGTGCAAGGAGCGGCTGCCCGGGGCCTGTGCCGTGGTGGACCCCAGGCGGAGCGACTGCGCCTATCCCTTCCCGGAGCTGGCCGGGGTGGGGGTGGCCCTGAAGGTGGCCCTGGCCCTGACCCCGCCGGAGGAACGGGACGGCGTGCTGGCCCGGTACAGCGAGCTGGCCGCCATCGGCACCGTGGCCGATGTGATGTGCCTGTCCAACGAGAACCGCGCCCTGGTGCGCCTGGGGCTGGAGGCCCTGGCCCACACCCGGCGGCCCGGCCTGCGGGTCCTGCTGAGAGAGGCGGGGTGCGAGGGGGGCAAGCGGCCCACCGCCGTCACCGTGGGCTACGGTCTGGCCCCCCGGATCAACGCCGCCGGGCGGATGGAGCGGGCCATGGTGGCCCTGGATATGCTTCTGACCCGGGACGAGGCCCGGGGCGAGGAGCTGGCCCTGACCCTGTGCGAGCTGAACCGGGAGCGGCAGGCCATCGAGCTGGAGATCTTCGGGGCCTGTGAGGCCCTGCTGGCCGCCGATCCCTCCCTGGCCGGCCCGGCCATCGTCCTGGCTGGCGAGGGCTGGCACCAGGGGGTCATCGGTATCGTGGCCTCCCGCCTGTCGGAGAAGTACGCCTGCCCCGCCTTCATGATCTGCCTGGACAAGGGGAGGGGCAAGGGCTCCTGCCGGTCCTTCGGCGGATTTAACCTGTTTGCCGCCCTGGAGCGGTGCGCCCCTCTGCTGGAGGGGTACGGCGGGCACGAGCTGGCCGCCGGTTTCACCATCCGGGAGGAGAATATCCCCGCCTTCCGTCGGGCCATGTGCGGCCTGGTGGCTGAGTACGCCGAGGACCACTCCATGGCCACCGCCCTGGATGTGGACGCGGAGATCGAGGACTGCCGCGTCCTGTCCGGCGGGGAGGTGGACGCCCTGTCCCTGCTGGAGCCCTTCGGCGCCGGCAATCCCAAGCCGGTGTTCCTGCTGCGCTCCGCCGCCGTGACGGCCTGCGGGGATGTGGGCAACGGCCGGCACATGAAGCTGAAGGTGCGCCGGGACGGCGTCACCATGGACGCCATCTTCTTCGGCGCGGGCAGCGCCGCCTGCGGCGTGTCCGTGGGGGACCGGCTGGACCTGGTGTTCACCCCCCAGATCAACGAGTTCCGGGGCAGCCGGGTGGTGCAGCTGCAGATCTGCGACCTGCGCCCCGCCCCCACCCGGGCCCAGCTGGAGCGGGCCCTGTTCCGCCGGCTGGAGGAGGGGGAGACCCTATCACGTTGGGAGGCCGGCCTGCTGCTGCCCCAGCGGAGGGATTTCGCCCAGATGTGGCGCTTTCTGGAGCGCTACTGCGCCGCCGGACCGGCGGTGAGCCCGGTGGAGCAGCTGCTGCGCCAGGCCACCCGGGGCCAGCAGGGCTGTACCTACGGCCGGGCCATGGTGTGCCTGAGCGTTATGGACGACCGGGGGCTGATCCGGGTGCGGATGAGCCAGCGGGAGGCCACCGTGGAGCTGTGCTCCACGGGAGAGAAGGTGGATCTGGAGCAGGCGCGGCTCATGCGGCTGCTGCGGACCTATCTGGAATAGAATAGATTTGATTTGAAAGGAGGCATTGCCGTGAACGATGACATTCGCGCCCGGTATGAGGCGCTGGAGCGGCATATCCTCGCCAACAATCCCAATACGGACGTGGCCCGTGTGCGGGCCGCCTTTGAATACGCCGACGAGCACCACGGGGCTCAGCTGCGCAAGAGCGGCGAGCCCTATATCACCCATCCCATCGCCGTGGCCGAGATCGTCAACGAGCTGGGCCTGGACGCGGATTCGGTGATCGCCGCCCTGCTCCACGACTGCATCGAGGACACCGACTCCACCCATGAGGACATCGCCCGCCGGTTCGGCCCCACCGTGGCCGATCTGGTGGAGGGAGTCACCAAGCTGACCCGGATGCAGTACACCTCCAAAGAGGACGAGCAGATGGAGAACCTGCGCAAGATGTTCATGGCCATGAGCAAGGATGTGCGGGTCATCCTCATCAAGCTGTGCGACCGTCTGCACAATATGCGCACCCTGGAGTACCAGTCGGAGCGCAAGCAGAAAGAAAAGTCCCTGGAGACCATGGAGATCTACGCCCCCATCGCCCACCGCTTAGGTATGCAGCGCATCAAGTGGGAGCTGGAGGACATCGCCCTGCACTACCTGGACCCTATCGGCTACGCCGACGTCCAGCACGAGCTGGAGGAGATGACCCGGGAGAACAAGGAGTTCCTGGAGCGGATGCAGAAGCAGATCGAGTCCCGCCTGGAGGCGGAGGGCGTGAACTGCAAGGTGTACGGCCGGCTGAAGCACATCTACTCCATCTACCGCAAGATGTACGCACAGAACAAGACCCTGAAGGAGATCTTCGACATCTACGCCTTCCGGGTCATCGTGCAGGACATTCCCGCCTGCTATAACGTGCTGGGCAGCATCCACGATATGTTCAAGCCCATCCTGGGCCGGTTCAAGGACTATATCAGCACCCCCAAGCCCAACGGCTACCAGTCCCTCCACACCACCGTCATCGGCAGCGAGGGCATCCCCTTCGAGGTGCAGATCCGCACATGGGCCATGCACCAGACGGCGGAATACGGCGTGGCCGCCCACTGGAAGTACAAGCAGGGCCTGGCCAACAAGAACCTGGGCAGCGAGGGGGAGTTCGAGTGGGTGCGCAAGCTGCTGGAGAGCCAGCAGGATACCGACCCGGACGAGTTTGTGCGCACGCTGAAGGTGGACCTGTTTTCCGATGAGGTGTTCGTGTTCACCCCCAACGGGGACGTGAAGAGCCTGCCCGCCGGGGCCACCCCCATCGACTTCGCCTACTCCATCCACTCCGCCGTGGGCAACGCCATGACCGGAGCCCGGGTCAACGGCCGTATCGTCACCTTTGACACCCCCCTGAAAAACGGCGACATCGTGGAGATCATCACCTCCAAGTCCGCCCGGGGCCCCAGCCGGGACTGGATGAACATCTGCAAGTCCAACGAGGCCCGCAACAAGATCCGCCAGTGGTTCAAGAAGGAGCGCCGGGAGGAGAACATCGCCACCGGACGGGCCTCCTTTGAATCGGAGCTGAAGCACGTGGGGCTGACCATGTCGGCCATCACCGCCACCCCGGAGGTGCTGGACGCCCTGCTGAAGCGGGTGCGGTTTGGCTCTCTGGACGAGCTGTACGCCGCCATCGGCTACGGCGGCATGTCCGCCCAGAAGGCCGCCGGGCGCATGAAGGAAGAGCTGACCCGCATGGGCCGGCTGGAGCGGCAGGCCGCCGAGCGCCAGGCCTTCCAGGAGGCCGCGGCCTCCGGCGAGGCCATCTTCCCCTCCGGCAAGCCGGAGCAGCCCAAGGTCCACCACTCGTCCAACGGCATCATCGTGGCCGGGCTGGACAACTGCATGGTCAAATTCGCCAAGTGCTGCACTCCCGTCCCCGGCGACCCGGTGGTGGGCTTCATCACCCGGGGCTACGGCGTGTCCATCCACCGGCAGGACTGCCCCAACGCCGATCCCGCCCGGCGCAAGCCGGAGGAGGCGGGGCGCTGGGTGGCCGCCTCCTGGGCGGACAACGAGCTGACCAGCTACCGCACCTCCCTGGAGATCTCCGCCAAGGACCGGGACGGCCTGACCCTGGACGTGGCCACTGTGCTGTCCGCCCAGAAGGTGCGGGTCAACAACCTGTCCGCCCGCAGCCAGCCCGACGGCTACGCCGTCATCATCCTGGAGCTGTCCGTCAAGGACAAGTCCGAGCTGGCCGGCGTCATCAACAAGCTCAATCAGATCAGCGGCGTGTTCCTGGTCAGGCGCGCCGGAGGCTGATCCAACGGAAAAGGAGCCTGATTCTCATATGTCCACCCCCCAGTTCCAGCCGCTTCTGTTCGGCGGCGACATCAATGTATACAGCGTGGCCCGGGCCTTTCACGAGGCCTACGGCGTCAAGTCCATCGCCTACGGCAAGTTCGTCTCCTTTCCCTGCGCGTACAGCTCCATCATCGACTACCGCCCCTGCCTGAACAACGAGGACGCGGACACCTTTCTGCACAATGTGGAGCAGGTGTGTGCCGAGTGCGCCGACAAGACGGTGCTGGTCATCGGCTGCGGCGACAGCTATGTGAAGCTGGCGGCCCATCTGCGGGACCGCTTTCCCGCCAATGCCCGCTGCAACTATATCAGCGGCGAGCTGATGGACTCCCTCACCGACAAGGAGCAGTTCTACGCCCTGTGCGACAGATACGGCATCGACCACCCGGCTACCTTTGTCTACGACGGCTCCATGGGCCACGACTTCACCTTGCCCTGGGGTGCGCCCTATATCGCCAAGCCCGCCGACGGCGTGGCCTACTGGGCCACGGGCCACAACGAGCTGAAGAAAGTGTATATCTGCCAGAGCTGGGAGGAGCTGCTCGCCGCCCTGGACGAGGTGTACGCCGCCGGCTACCCCGGCCACATGATCCTCCAGGAGTTCATCCCCGGGGACGACACCTATATGCGGGTGCTGACCAACTACTCCGACACCCACGGCAGGGTCAAGCTCATGTGCCTGGGCCATGTGCTGCTGGAGGAGCACTCCCCCCACGGCATTGGCAACCATGCCGTCATCATCACCGAGCACGACCAGGCCCTGTGCGACCGCGTCCGGGCCATGCTGGAGGACCTGAATTATGTGGGCTTCTCCAACTTCGACATCAAGTACGACATGCGGGACGGGAAGTACAAGGCCTTTGAGATTAACACCCGCCAGGGCCGCAGCAACTACTATGTCACCGGCTCCGGCCACAACATCGCCGAGTATCTGGTGGGCGACCTGCTGGAGGGGAAGGACCTGCCCCTGACCGTGGTGGAGGAGGAGACCATCTGGCGTATGATTCCCCGCCGCCTGGCCTATACTTTTATCCCCAAAAGTTACCATGCCCGGATGAAAAAGCTGTTTCACAAGGGCACCGACCACCACTCCATGGAGTACCGCCCCGACTATACGCCCAGGCGCATCTGGCGTATCTGGAAAAACCACATCGGCACCTATGTGCGCTTTTACAAGCACAATCAGAAACCCAACGATTGACGAGGTAGCACCATGAGTCAACAGAAATTAGGCGTGCTGGGGGGTATGGGCCCCCAGGCCACCCAGATGTTCTACCAATTTGTGCTGGACCGCACCGACGCGGCCCGGGACCAGGATCATCTGCCCGCCCTCATCCTGTCCGACACCGGCATGCCCGACCGCACCACGGCCATCCTGTCCGGGGACACGGAGACGCTGTACGGGCGGCTGCTGGCCGACGCCAGGCTGCTGGAGGGCTGCGGCTGCACCGCCATCGCCATCCCCTGCAACACCTCCCACTATTTTGTGGACAGGCTCCAGGGGGATGTGAAGATTCCTGTGCTCCACATGATCCGGGAGACCGCCGCCGCCCTGGCCCGCCAGGGGAAAAAGCGCCCGGGCATCCTGGCCACCGACGGCACCATCCGCACCGGGCTGTACCAGAAGGAGTGCGCCGCCCTGGGGCTGGAGGCCGTGGCCCCCGACGCCGGCACCCAGAAGCTGGTCATGTCTATCATCTACGACGAGATCAAGCAGGGGGAAAAGGGCAGCCGGGAGAAGTTCGCCCAGATCGACAAGGCCATCCGGGCCGCCGGCTGCGACTGCGCCATCCTGGCCTGCACCGAGCTGTCCGTCTTTGCCACCTACCACCCGCTGCCGCCCTTCTATGTGGACGCCATGATGGTGCTGGCCGAGCGGGCGGTGGAGCGGTGCGGATATCCCCTGCGGACCATCTGACGGGGAGGCGCGGCCCATGACTTTCATCCGTTACCCCCTGAAGGACTACTGCGCCCTGCTGGCCGACAGTGATCTGCTGGCCGCGCCCCTGCCCGGCGGGCTGGACCTGGAGCGGACGGTGGCGCTGGTGTCCTGCGACTCCCAGACCGTGGCGCCCGGCACTCTGTTCTTGTGCAAGGGCGCCCATTTCAAGGCGGAATATCTGGCCCAGGCCGCCGCAAAGGGCGCCTTCGCCTATGTCAGCGAGACCCCCTACCCCCAGGTGGACCTGCCCTGCATTCTGGTGAACGACATGCGGCGGGCCATGGCGGAGCTTGCGGTGAAGTATTATAACGACCCCTCCCGCCGGCTGAAGGTCATCGGCATCACCGGCACCAAGGGCAAGTCCTCCACCGCCTACTATCTGAAGTATGTTCTGGACGAATATCTGGCGGAGAAGGGAACGCGCTGCGGCGTCATCTCCTCCATCCACACCTATGACGGCGTGGAGGAGTTCGAGTCCCACCTGACCACCCCGGAGCCGCTGGAGCTGCAGCGGCACTTCGCCAACGCCCTCTCCGCCGGGCTGGAGTATGTGGTCATGGAGGTGTCCAGCCAGGCGCTGAAGTACCACCGCACCCTGGGCGTCCGGTTCGCCGCCGCCTGCTTCCTTAACATCGGCCGGGACCATATCTCCCCCATCGAACACCCGGATTTTGAGGACTATTTCCACTCCAAGCTGAAACTTTTTGCCCAGGCCGACCTGGCCTGCGTCAATCTGGACAGTGACCACGCCGGCGAGATTTTGGCCGCCGCCCGGCGGGACTGCCCCCGTGTGCTCACCTTCTCCCGGCGTGAGGATGGGGCCGATGTGTATGGCAGCCGCGTCCGAAAAGAAGGGCAGGACATTCTGTTCCGGGCGGACGGACCCACGATTTCCGGGGAATTCCGGCTGGCCATGCCCGGGCTGTTCAACGTGGAGAACGCCATGGCGGCCATTGCCGTCTGCGAGGGCCTGGGCATTCCTCAGCAGGCCGTCCGCGCGGGGCTGGCCAAGGCCCGTGTGCCGGGGCGGATGGAGGTCTACTCCAGCGCCGGCGGGAAACTGACGGCCATTGTGGACTACGCCCACAACCGCCTGAGCTTTGAGACCCTGTTCCGCTCGGTGCGGGAGGAATACCCCGGCCGGCGCATCGTCACCGTGTTCGGCTGCCCCGGCAAAAAGGCCTTTGAGCGGCGGCGGGACCTGGGCCAGGTGGCCGGGGCCTGCTCCGACCTGGTGGTGCTCACCGAGGAGGACTCCGGCGAGGAGGACACATTGTCCATCTGCCGGGAGATCGCTGCCCATGTGGCGGAGCAGGGCTGCCCGTACCGCATCGAGCCCAACCGGGGCGAGGCCATCCGTCAGGCCGTCCTGAGCTGTGACGGCCCCTCCGTGGTGCTCATCACTGGCAAGGGGGCGGAGACCCGCCAGAAGCGGGGGCTGGAGTATATCGACACCCCCTCCGATGTGGAGTACGCCCAGGCTTTCCTGCGGGAGTACGACGCCCGCGGGACGGAGAGGCCGGACCGGGCGCTGAAAAAAGCATAAGATGAAAAAGTGTCCCTTTCCGCCGCGGAAAGGGACACTTTTTTGCGTTCAGCCATAGATTGGGACAGCAAACGGCAAAGGAGCGATGACCATGAAGCTGTCCCGCTTGCTGTCCGCCGCCGGGCTTGTGTGTCCGGAGGAGCGGGAGATCACCGGGCTGGCCTGCGATTCCAACCAGGTGGAGCCGGGGACCCTGTTCACGGCTCTGGAGGGGGCCAGGAGCGACGGACGGGATTACATACCCCAGGCGGTGGAGAGGGGGGCCGCGGCGGTGGTGTGCCGGGAGGGGGGAGCGGCCCCGGTGCCCGTCATCCACGCCCCCGATCCCCGCTGTGCCCTGGCCCATATGGCGGCGGAGTTCTGCGGCCGCCCCGCCGACCGGCTGTGCCTCATCGCCGTCACCGGCACCAAGGGCAAAACCACCACCGCCCATATGGTTCGGGAGATCCTGACGGCGGCAGGACATGAAACGGGCATGATCGGCACTTTGGGGGCCTTCGCGGGCGAGACGCCTATCGCCCCCGCCGTCAACACCACCCCGGAGCCCATCACCCTCCACCGGCTGCTGCGGCGAATGGAGGAGGGGGGCTGCACCCATGTGGTGCTGGAGGCCTCCTCCCAGGCCATGAAGCTGGAGCGGCTGGCGGGAATGACCTTTGACGGAGCGGTGTTCCTGAACCTGTCCCCGGATCACATCGGGCCGGGGGAGCACAGGGACTTTGCGGAGTACCGGGCCTGCAAGGCGGCCCTGTTCCGCCAGTGCCGTCTGGCGGTGGGCAATGCCGCCGACCCGGCCTGGCCTTACATGGCGGCGGAGGTGCCCGCGGGGGCGGCTGTCCGCACATTCGGCGGCTGTGCCTGCCGCCCGGGGCCCGGCCTGACCACGCTCCTCACCCTGCCGGGGGAGGAGGACTATGTGATCCCCATGCCGGGGGCCTTCAACGGGCAGAACGCCCTGGCGGCCATCACCCTGTGCCGGGCGCTGGGGGTGGAGGACGGAGCCATCCGGACGGGACTGGGCCGGGTGAGGGTGCCGGGGCGGTGCATGGTCTATCCCGCCTCCGCCCCCTACGGGGTGGTCATCGACTACGCCCACAACGGGGCCAGCTTCGCCGCCCTGTTCGCCGCCTTGCGGGAGCGGCCCCATGGGAAGCTCGTCGCGGTGTTCGGCGCGGGGGGCGACCGCCCGCCCATGCGGCGGCACGACCTGGCCCGGGCGGCGGCCGAGGGGGCGGACTTCGCTGTCATCACCGAGGATAATCCCAGGAGCGAGCGGGTGGAGGACATCTGCGCCCAGATTGCCGGGGCCATGCCTGACCTGCCCCATGTCATCGTCCCGGATCGGCGGGAGGCCATTTATTACGCATTGAACATGGCGGGACCAGGGGATATTGTAGCCCTGCTGGGCAAGGGGCATGAGGAATATATCGAGACAAATGGTGTGCGGCGGCACTTCTCGGAGTGGGAGGTGCTGGAGGAGTATTTCGGGGAGAAATAAAGCAAAACAGACGCGCGGCGCGCGTCTGTTTTGATATTTCACTTCACCCGGAAGGTCCTGGGGGAACGCTTCCACACCAGCAGCAGGATGACGGCGGAGTAGGCCACCGTGACCGCCAGCACAACGGGGGTGAACCAGCGGGGGGTGGAGCGGATTTGGATGCAGGCGTAGCACAGGATGTAAATGACCGTGTTGACGAGGCCGAAAAAGGGATTTTTGATCTTCAGGTCGGAGGTGTAGGGCTGGAACAGGTAGTACATGCCCAGAGAGTGGACGGCGAAGAATACCCCCAGGCACAGCAGGGCGATGAGAAAGGCAATGTAGTCCACCAGGGGCGGGCGGCCGCCGGCGCACAGCACCATGGCGGTGAACATGACGCACACAGCCCCCGACATGAGCAGGTTGACCCCGCACAGCCGGCGGAACCGGAGGGCGAAGTTTTTCAGCACCACCCCGGGCTGGCGGTACCAGCCGTACTTCAGCATGGCCAGGTCGCAGTTGTAGAACATGGCCTTGGTGATGCGGGTGCCCATGATATTGCTCTGGATGATGTAGAGGAAAAACACGCAGAAGGGCAGCACCGCGGTGACGTGGGAGAATAGCTCGCTCAGGTCCTCCCCCCGGAAGATGAGCAGCGGGACACAGCAGATGACGGTGACGGCGGCGATGCCGATGAGGATGTACTTCAGGGGCTTGTACATCATCCGGCTGTGGCGGCGGAAGAACAGGGCCTGGAGATAGGGCCAGCCGGACAGGTTGGCGCACTCCCCCTCGGCGGTCAGGTCGCTGTCCTTCAGCCGCACGTCCTGAAAGGCGGCGCCGGCGCTCTTCTGCTGGGCCACCTCGGCGGAGACCTTGTCCGCGGTGCACACATCCAGGGTCAGCCGATAGTACCGGGGATAGCGGCAGAGCATGACCACGGAGAACACGCCGCCGGCCAAGAGAATGAGAAACACGGGGGCGGACAGCAGCCAGTGCTCGGTGCCCAGATCCAGCAGCAGGCCGGGGACATAGGCGGCGGCCAGACCGGCGAAGATGACCGTCAGGGAGAACCAGGTGCGGCCAAAGAGGGGCCGGCCCAGCCTGTCATAGGCCCAGACATGGAACCACTCCATGATAAGCCGGGCGCAGGACAGCTCCGCCGACAGCACCAGGCCGGGCAGAGCGCCCCGGCCCATGAGGGCGGAGACGGTGACGAGGGCGGCGGTAAAGGTGATGAAATATTCCAGATGGTGCTTCAGCTCCGCCGCCAGGTGGTAGCGGCCGGCGCTCATGCCCATCATGCGCACGCAGGTGTACTTGAGCTGGTCGCTGGCCACGGCGCAGGGGTTCAGCAGGGCGCCGGTGACAAAGCTGAGCATGAACAGCAGCCAGCAGAACCGGCCGAATTCCTGCCTCAGCCCGGCGGGCTCGGCCACAATGAGCAGGGGCAGCACGCACATGACCCCAACATAGAGAAAGGTGCCGGCGAAGGACTTGATAGCCCGCCAGACCCACAGCAGGATGGACAGAGCCAGCTTGCCCTCCTTGGCGGAGTACAGGGTGTCGGACACCAGGCGGCGGATGAGGGGGATGCGGCCCAGCCAGTAGATGACCTTGTTGCCCCGCATGGCCGCGTCGATGCGCAGAACGGTGGAGCCGGTCATGCCTCTCCCTCCCGGCTGTCCGTGTCCTTCAGAATGTCAATGATGCGGTTTTCAAATTCCGGCGTGTGGATGATGGAGGAATCCACCCCCTCCAGCAGGCCGTGGTTGAGAATGACGATCTCGTCGCACAGGTCGGCGGCCAACTGCAGAATGTGGGTGGAGAAGATGATGATGTGCTCGTCCTTCATCTCCCGCAGCAGGTTTTTCATCTCCAGGGCGGCCACCACGTCGAAGGAGGTCAGCGGCTCGTCCAGCAGGATGACCGGGGGCCGGCCGATGAGGAAGCACAGCATCTGCACCTTGTTCTTCATGCCGTGAGAGTAGCCCCGCATGAGCCGGTGGCGGTCCTCCTTCTCCAGCCCCACCAGGGCCAGCCAGTCGTCGGGGGTGCGGCCGGTGTTGCCCGGGTCGCCGGTGATCTCCAGGAAGAACTTGACGAACTCATAGCCCGTCAGGAACTCCGGTACCACCGGGGTGGACAGCACATAGCCCACGTCCCCCTGGGTCAGGGGGCGCAGCGCGCCGCCCTCGGACAGGCGCACCGTGCCGCTGTCCGGCGGAAACTCGTCGGACAGGCAGTTGAAGAGGGTGGTCTTGCCTGCGCCGTTGCGGCCCAGCAGGCCGTAGATGCCCGCCTGGCCGAAGGTGTAGGTGGCGCCCTTGAGCACCTCTTTTTCACCGAAGTTCTTTTTGATGTCGGTCAGGATCAGTTCCATAACAGTTCCTCTCTCTTACATCTCCATCTCAAATACCAGGTCCATGTCTTTGATCTTGCCGTAATCGCTGATGTCAGTGGGAATGAAGCCCACATAGCTCCAGCCCCGGGCGGCATACTGGTCGATGATTTCCCGGTGCTCCTCAGACTTGGCACCGCAGAACTTCCCGATATGGACGGATACATACTCATATTTTTTCATTGAAGTGCACCTCCCTTTGAGCCTATGATATACCTTCCACAAGGTGGAATGTCAAGGGCTCAGCGCTGGAACATGATCTTCTCGCTGCGGAACATCCGGGTCAGCAGGAACACGCCCGCCCCGGTGAACGCCAGATTGGAGAGAATGGTCAGAATGAGCCGGGCGGGGACCATCTGGAAGGAGAAAATGCCCACCATGGCCTGGACGCTGTTATAGATGGGGATCAGGTACATGGGCAGGCGCTCCTGGGGGCCGCCGCCGAACATGGCGGTGACGCCCACCAGGGTGGACACGATCATCAGGGGGGTGATGTAGGTCTGGGCCTCCTTGATGCTTTTGGCGAAGGCGGACACCACCGAGATGGCCGCCACGATGAGCAGCACGGTGGACAGGATGATCACCGTCAGGGCCAGGTAGTGGGCCGGCCCGTAGGGCACGGTGATGTCGCCCCCCAGGGCCATGAGCTTGGGCAGGGAGGCCAGGGTGCCGATGGTGCTGGAGGCGCCGGCCAGCAGGGCGATGATGGACAGGGCGCAGATCTTGCCCAGGGCCAGGTGGCTGCGCTTCAACGGCGTGACCAGCAGGGTGGCAATGGTGCCCCGCTCCTTCTCCCCGGCGATGGACTCAGGGGCCACCGACATGCAGCCGGAGAACAGGAACATCATCAGCAGCATGGGCAGCATGGAGGCAAAGAGGGTGCCGGCGGTGTCCTCCTCCGTGGCCAGGTCGTAGCCCTCGCCGCCGGGGTTCACGTCGAATTTATTGGCCAGGGCGCTCTCGTAGCTGTCCAGCAGGGCGGACATGATCTGATAGGCGGTGGAGGAGTCGGTGTCGGCGGAGTTGTAATACAGCTCCACGGCGGGGGCGGGCTGGCCGGAGGCGGGGGAGTAGGCGGCGGCCAGGGCGTCAAAGTCCTCGGGGAACACCACCAGGGCGTGGAGCTCCTTGTCCGTCACCAGGGCCTTGGCGGCCTCAATGTCCTCCGCGGGGGAAAATTCCACGCCGGCCTCCGCCCCCAGGGCGGCGATGGAGCCGGGCAGGCCCACGGCCTGCACCCGGGGGACAAAGTCGTCGGAGACGGAGAACTGCTTGGAAAAGGCGTCGCCCATGAAGGAGTACAGCACAAAGATGAGCAGGCCGGGGAGCAGCACGGTGGTCAGGGCCATGCGCCGGTCCCCGAAGAACCGGGCCAGCTCCTTGCGGAAAATGGTGATGAAACCGCTCTTTTTCATGCCGGCTCACCCACTTTCTCCGCGTAGAGGTCGAAGAACCGGTCCTCCAGGCTCTTGCCGCAACGCACTTCGTCCAGGGTGCCGCAGGCGGTCATTCTGCCGTCGATGATGACGCCCACCCGGTCGCACAGGGACTCCACCAGGGAGAAGATGTGGGTGGACAGCAGGATGGTCTTGCCCTGGTCCCGCAGCTCCCGCAGGAAGTCGGTGACAGTGCGGGCGGTGATGACGTCCAGGCCGTTGGTGGGCTCGTCAAAGATGATGATGTCCGGGTCGTGGACGATGGATACCACCAGGGACACCTTCTGCTTCATGCCGGTGGACAGGTCGGCCACCTTTACCTCGGCGAATTTGTCGATGCCGAACCGGGCGAACAGGGCCTGCTTCCGGGCGGCCCGGGCTTCGGCGGGGACCTGATGAAGGTCGGAGAAGAAGTCGAACAGGTAGTTTGGGGTGAAGAAGTCCTCCAGCTTCAGCTCGCTGGTGAGAAAGCCGATGCGGGCGCGCACCTCATCGGGCTGGGTGACGATGCTGCACCCGTCCACCAGGGCGTCCCCCTCGTCAGGGCGAATCAGGCAGGCGAGCAGGCGCAGGGTGGTGGTCTTGCCGGCGCCGTTGGGGCCCAGCAGGCCGAAGATCTCCCCCCGGCGGGCGGTGAAGGACAGGTCGTCCACCGCGGTCTTGGTCTTGCATTTGGTCTTCTCCAGCTTTTGCTGCCTGGAGGACAGCCGGAAGGTCTTTTTCAGACCCCGGACTTCCAGAATATCAGACATTATAATTCTCCTCTCGGATGGGATGGACGCGGAACAGGGCGGCCAGTCCGCGGCGGGCCAGGATACAGACCACGACGCCCGCCAGGGCCAGGCTGAACAGCAGGGACAGGGCGTTGGGACTGTCCTCCAGCAGGGTCATGAGCTGGCCGATGCCGTTGAAGATGAAGTGGGCCAGCATGGAGGGCAGGATGGAGCCGGAGCGGTGGGCCATCAGGCCGAAGATCAGGCCCAGGGTAAAGGCGTAGGCGATCCATACCGCCTGGCCGTGGCACAGGCCGAACACCAGGGCGGAGAGCACCACCGCCAGCCAGCCGGGCATGGCCCGCTTCAGCCGGGACAGAATCAGCCCCCGGAAGACCACCTCCTCCGCGATGGGGGCGGCCACCACGGTGGCCAGAATGGTGGCCAGGCCGTTCTCGTTGAGGGCGGCGGAGGCCTCGGCGTAGCTCTCCAGCCACGCCTCGGGCAGCAGGGCCAGCACAAAGGTCACCAGCAGGTACAGAATGGGGGCCAGCCCGGCGGCCGCCGCGGTCATGGACAGGGGGGCGGGGGCGATCCCCACCTCCCGCAGGGGATTTTTGCGCCGCAGCAGGAAAAAGGCGGTGAGCAGAATGAGCACGGCCAGGTCGGAAATGAGGGAGATCTGTCCCGTGCAGGCGAAGACCAGGTCCATGATCTGGTCGATCAGGATGATGGGGTCCAGCCCGCCCTGGCCCAGCCCCACATAGAGGGCGGCGGCCAGGGAGTAGACCAGGCTTACCGCCATCTGGCAGGCCAGAAAGAGCAGGAGATAGCACAGGGACTTGCCCAGAGCGGCCAGAACGGCCGCGGCGGAGGAACGCTTTTTTTCTTCCATTTCAGTCTCCTTTACAGCGCGGGGCAGCCGGGCCTGGACAGCTTGATGGCCCAGTAGTTGTAGACCGAGGCGGACACGCCCCAGACGATGCAGATCACCAGCACGGGCAAAAAGCCGGTGTTCAGGAACATGGCGGAGATGGTGAAGATCATCCACAGGGCGAGGCAGGTGGAGTTGACGGCGGTGTAGGCCTTGTAGGCGCAGCGGCCGATCATTAGCTTTTCCGCCTCGTCACAGCTGGCCAGCCATTTTTTCCGGAACCCCAGGTCGTACACCGAGCCGTCCTTCTCCGGGGCCATGCGCTTGGTCAGATCCACGAACCGCCGCTCCAGCATGATGCCATCCACCAGGCCGATCATAAAGGCGGCCAGGGAGAGGAGAAAGAACGGGGACTTTTCCTCCTTGATATAGGGGAAGGCGCCGGAGAACACGGCGGCGAACAGGAAGAAGATCGCCACGTTGAACAGCACGTTGATCCACTGGGCCACGGAGACCTTGCGGTCAACGCGCTCCTGGGCGGTCTCGTCCTCTCCGTCCCAGCCGGCCAGAATCCCCTTGGCGGAGAAGTACATGGGCACGCACACCGCCGGGCGCAGCACGGCGCAGGCCAGCAGCAGCCAGGGCGCCCAATACCGGGCAAAGGCGCTCCCCGCGGCGGCCAGACTCTGCCCCAGCTGATCCAGCCCGAACCAGGCGGCGCAGAACCCCACCACGCCGCCCACCAGGCCGCAGAGCAGGGTAAAGAGAATGAATTTGGGAAAGGCCTTGCGGTTGGCCTGTTTGATGGAATCATTGTTGGTAGTCATCGTTCAGTCCTCCTCCAGGATAAAAATGTCCTCCACGGCGGCGCCGCAGATGCGGGCCAGGGTCAGCGCCAACGTCACCGACGGGGAGTAGTCCCCCCGCTCGATGAGGCTGATGGTCTGGCGGGACACCCCCGCCAGACGGCCCAGCTCCTGCTGGTTCACCCCCAGGGCCGCCCGGTACTCCTTCAGACGATTGCGGAGCTTCATAAAACACCTCCGAACTCCATGTGACAAAAAAAGTTTGCAAATTGACAAATAAAGTTGTCAAACCGTATGATAGCATTGACAAGGAAAGTTGTCAACAGGAAAATGAAAAAAGAGGAATTTTCCCGGCGGCCTTGCCAAGCCGCCCGGCGGTGAGTAAAATGGAGAAAACACGCCGTCCCGCCGGAAAGGAGCCCCCCATGAAACGACGCGCCCTCCCCATCCTGATCATCGCCGCCCTGCTGGCGGCGGTGTGCTCTGTCGGGCCCGCCGGGGACCCCGCTCCCCGGTTTGCCGACCTGGAGCCGGAGGACGGGCTCTACCCCTACCTGGCGGAGCTGATCCGGGCGGGGGTGCTGGAGGGCGGCCAGGGGGAGACCTTCGGCCCGGACCAGCCTGTGGGCTGGCGGGAGGCGGTCACCCTGCTGCTGCGCGCCCTGGGGGCGGAGTGGAGCGGCGACCCGGGAGCGGCGGCGGTGGAGTATAAGCTGCTCTACACCTTTGACGGCGCCTGGCCGTCGGGCGGTCCCACCCGGCTGGAAGCGGCCCGGATGGCCGCCCGGGGGCTGGAGCTGCTGCCCTTTGCCGGGGAGAGCCCCTATTCCGACTGCGATGACGGCTATGTGGTCAAGCTGTACGAGAGGGGCCTGCTGGAGGAGGAGACCGAGTTCCGCCCGGACGACCCGCTGACCCGGGGGGAGCTGGCCATGCTGGCCTGGCATGTCATGGAGGCCGATGTGTCCGGCGGGGCCTTCCGTTACAGCAACTACTGGGTGGAGACCCTGGCGGAAGTGCCCGCCTTCGGCTATGACACGGCGGCCTTCCGGTGGGAGGAGGACAGGCCAACCTACACCGGGGCGGGCTATGCCGCTCTGCTGGGTGTGGATGTGTCCGGCTATCAGGGGGACATCGACTGGCAGGCGGTGAAGGCCGACGGGGTGGACTTCGCCCTCATCCGGGTGGGCGGCCGGTTCATCAACTCCGGCGGGCTGTACGATGACAGCTATTTTGAGAAAAATGTGGAGGGCGCCCTGGCCGCCGGCTTGCGGGTGGGGGTGTACTTCTTCTCCCAGGCCGTCAATGAGGAGGAGGGCCTGGAGGAGGCGGAGTATGTGCTGGAGCGTATCCGGGACTACGACATCACCATGCCCGTCATCATCGACTGGGAGTACCTGGGGGGCAGCGACGCCCGCACCTACGGCGTGGAGCCGGCGGAGATCACCGACGGCGTGGCGGCCTTCTGCCGCCGGGTGGCGGACGCGGGCTACCAGCCCATGGTGTACTTCAACTCCTACTGCGGCTACATCAAGATGGACCTGCGGCGGCTGGCGGACTGGGGTTTCTGGTTTGCCCAGTACACCGAGGTGCCCTCATTCGCCTACCACTTCTCCATGTGGCAGTACACCAACAAGGGGCAGGTGGACGGTATCTCCGGCGATGTGGATATGAATTTGTATTTTATGGCGGAATGAAACGCGGCCCTCCGGGGCGGAGGGCCGTGTTCAGTCGTACAGCTTGTGCTCCACATAGCTTATCATGCGGTTACGCAGCGCCGCGTAGAGCAGGATACCGGCCAGGGGGCACAGCCCCACCAGCCACTTCAGCGGCGAAAGGCACAGTCCGGCGAAAAGAGCCGCGTACAGAACGGCGCAGAGCAGGAGCAGGGCGATGTGCTCCCGCAGCCACTTGCGCTTCCAGTAGCTTTCCCGCTCCCGGAGGGAGAACAGGGCGCCTTTGGAGGCGGCCACCAGGTTTTGGTCCGCCTGGACGCGGAAGCTGCCGTCATCCAGCCGCTGGCCGGCCAACAGCTCGTTGATGCTGACCTGAAACTGGTCGCTGAGCAGTTTGAGCATCTCCACATCGGGCAGGTAGTTGCCGTTCTCCCAGCGGGACACGGTCTTGTTGGTGACGCCCAGCCGCTGGCCCAGAGCCTGCTGGGTCAGGCCGGCCTCGCGGCGGAGCTGGGCGATGAAGGCGCCGATCTTCTGCTGATCCATGGGGGACCCCTCCTTTGCTTCCCACAGCATACCACATTTTTGTCCCCGTGTCCTCCCCACAGATGGCGAATTGGGTTGGACACGGGGAGGAGGGCCCATATTTAGCGGTTGTCATTTTACTGCCTTTCATGTAAAATAAAAGTCTGACCAAATGAGAGAGGGTGAGTTCCGTGTCCGCGCTGCTGCTGCCCAATGAGATACTGTCCATGTCGGCCCAGGCCGCCCGGCGGCTGGTGGAGGCGGGGGACGGGGACTGCGCCCTGCTGTACCTGGCCCTGCTGGAGCGGGGGGACCCGGGCAAGGCCCAGGCCGCCCTCCACTGGGGACAGGCCCGGCTGGACTCGGCCTATCAGCGGCTGGTGAAATTGGAACTGGCCCCGGCGGACAGCGCCCCCGCCCCGGCCCGGACCGCCCCGGAGGAGCCGCTGCCTCAGTACAGCCGCGGTGACATCTTGGCGGCCATGGAGCGGGAGCCGGAGTTCTCCGGCCTCTACCGGGAGGTGGAGCGGCTGCTGGGCCGCACCCTAACGGACAACGACCTGCGGGAGCTGTATACCATCTACGACGGGCTGGCCATGCCCTCCGAGGTGGTGCTGCTGCTGGTGGGCTATATGATCCACACCGTCCGCCGCCAGGAGGGGAAGGAGGGGGCCGTTCCCCGTATGCCCCAGATCCGGCGGGAGGCCTTCCGCTGGAAGCGGCTGGGGCTGGACACCGCCGAGGCGGCGGAGGAATACCTCCGCCGGGAGCAGCAGGTGGACAGACGGGAGTGGAACATCCTGTCCGCGGTGGGAGTGACCAAATACCGGCCCGCGGTGGAGAAGGAACGGGGGTATATTGCCAGCTGGGTGGAGCTTGGGTTCAGCGACGAGCTCATCCGCATGGCCTATGAGAACACCGTGTACCACAAGGGCCAGATGAACTGGCCGTACATGAACAAGATTCTGCTGTCCTGGCACCAGGCGGGCTGGCGCACCCCCGAGCAGGTGAAGGCCAACGACCGGCCGGCCAAGCGCTCCGCCCCGGCCAGGGGCGGGCAGCAGGACTACCAGCCCAGCGCCGAGCGCATTCAGAAGAGCGCCGACTGGCTGGATGAATTTCTGGAGAAACAGAAGAAAGGCAGGTGACCTCCATGGCCTATGAACAGAGCGTGCTCCAGCGGGCCAACGCCCGGCTGCTCCGCCGCCGGGAGATCCGGGAGCGGAAGCGCTATGACCTGGAGCAGGAGCTGTACCGACGGGAGCCCCGGCTGAGGGAGCTGGACCGGGCCATCCGGGCCACCATGAGCGAGCTGGCCGGGCTGGCCATTTCCGGCAGGCCGGTGGAGGCCGGCGGGCCGGAGATCACCGCCATCCGGGAGAAAAATCTGGCCCTCCAGCAGGAGCGGGCCGCCCTGCTGAACCAGCTGGGCTATGAGGCCGACGCCCTGGACGACAAGCCGGTCTGCCCCCTGTGCGGCGACACGGGCTGGGCGGGGACGGATATGTGCGCCTGCCTGAAGGAGCTGTGCGCCCAGGAGCAGATGAAGGCCCTGACCGCCCTGATGAGCCTGACCGACGAGCAGTCTTTCGACAACCTGCGGCTGGACGTGTACAGCGACGCGCCCTGGCAGGGCGGGCGCTCCCCCCGGGAGCATATGCGCCGGGTGGCGGCGGTGTGCGAGGGCTTCGCCCGGCAGTTTCCCGACTATCCGCTGAAGAACCTGCTGTTCTCCGGCGGCACCGGCCTGGGCAAGACCTTCCTGTCCGGCTGCATCGCCCGGGAGGTGTCCCGGCGGGGGTATTCCGTGGTGTACGACACCGCCATCAACCTGTTCGCCGCCTTCGAGACCCGGCGGTTCACCCGGGACGCGGAGGAGGAGCGGCAGGCCAGGGGGGATACCAGGCGGTACCTCAACTGCGACCTGCTGATTCTGGACGACCTGGGCAGTGAGCTGACCACCGCCCTGGTCCAGTCCAACCTGTACGAGGTGGTGAACAGCCGCCTTCAGGCCGACAAGCGCACCATTATCTCCACCAACCTGTCCATGGAGCACATCGCCCAGCGGTACACCCCCCAGATCGCCTCCCGCATCGGCGGGCTCTACCGGGAGCTGACCTTCTACGGCGACGACATCCGGCGCGGCCGGGACTGAGCTTACATATGCCGCGTCCGCCGCACAAGCGGGGTGGCGGGAAAGGCCTGAGAAAACATGAAGAAAGTATTGCTGATGGGCGGGACCGGGCTGGTAGGCAGGGCCATGGACCACAGCCTGCGGGACGCATACCGGGTGGTAGTCACGGCCGGACATCACGATGTGGACGGCGGCTGGAAGCTGACGGCGGAGGAGCCGGAGCGGCTGCTGCCGATCCTGGAGGCGGAGGACCCCGACATTGTGATCTCCTCCATCCGGGGGGATTTTCAGGCCCAGCTGCGCTTCCACGCGGTGCTGGCGGACTGGCTGGCCGGGAAGGACAAGCGGCTGCTGTTCATCTCCACCGCCAATGTGTTTGACGGCGACCTGTCCCGCCCCTGGACGGAGGCGGACCCGCCTGTTCCCAAGTCCGATTACGGCGTTTACAAGCGGGACTGCGAGGCCATGTTGCGGGAGAAGCTGCCGGGCCAGGTGATCATCTTCCGCCTGGCGGCGGTCTGGGCGCCGGAGTGCCCCCGGCTGCGCAGGCTGAAAGAGGGCAGCCGCACGGGGGAGACCGTGCAGACCTATCAGGGGGACGCGGTGAACATTTCCCTGGCCGAGCAGATCGGATGGTACGCAAGGTATGTGCTGGACCATGACCTCACCGGCGTATTCCATGTGGGGACCACGGACACCGTGGACTACTATGAATTTGAGAAAATGGTCTGTGAAACGCTGAACATTCGCCTGCCAGAATTTGAGGTGACCCCCATCGGGGGCAATGCCGTTCAGGCGGTGGTCCCGGCGCGAAGGGAGATTCCCCAAAATCTCCAGCTGACGGTGGCCCAGGTGCTGCAGAGACTGGCGGAGCAGCTTTGACAAAAAGACACAGAGAGAACGATCGGCGTCCGTATGTCACCGGCATACGGACGCTGATTTATTTTTTGCCCGCCCCCTTGATTTTTGCTTTTACACGGTGTATAGTTGCAAATGCAACGGTTGCAGAAGCAACGATTTTGGAGAGGAGGCGCGGAAATGTCTCTGCTGATGCGGAAGATCAATGTCCTCAGCCGCTGCCAGACCATCTACCGGGCGGACCGGCTGAAGGGGGCCGGGCTGTGCAGCTGGCACTACAACTATGTGATCCCTGTCTGCCAGCACCCGGGGCAGTCCCAGGAGGAGCTGGCCAGGCGGGTGTGCGTGGACAAGTGCAATGTGACCCGCCATCTGGCCAAGCTGGAGGAGCTGGGCTATGTGGAGCGAAAGACCAGTGACACGGACAAACGCCGGACCCTGGTCTATCCCACGGAGAAGATGGAGGCCCTGCTGCCGGAGGTGCGGAAGATCAACCAGGAATGGAACGACTACATCCTGGAGGGGCTGGCCCCGGAGGAGATCGAGGAGCTGAACGCCGTCCTGCTGAAGATCGCCCGGCGGGCCAAAGAGTATGTGAATTCAAAGGATGAGATAGAGGAATGAAGACCCTGCTGAAATATCTGAAGCCCTTCGCCCCCAGAATGGGGCTGGGCTTTTCCATCAAGGTGGTGGGCACCATGCTGGAGCTGCTGCTGCCCTACATCCTCAGCCACATCCTCAAGGATGTGGTGGCCCGGCAGGACCTGAGGCAGATCCTGCTGTGGGGCGGCGCCATGGTCCTGTGTTCGGCCCTGGCGGTGATCTGCAACATCGGCGCCAACCGCATGGCGGCCCGGGTGTCCCGCAACTTCTCCGAGGCGGTGCGCCACGACCTGTTCGCCCGCACCCTGCGCCTCTCCGCCGCCCAGACGGACCGGTTCACCATCCCGTCCCTGGAGGCGCGCATCACCACCGACACCTACAACATCCACAACTTTGTGGGCATGATGCAGCGCATGGGCGTGCGGGCCCCCATCCTGCTGGTGGGCGGCGTGTGCATCACCCTGCTGATGGACCGGCACCTGGCGCTGGTCATGATCGCCATGATGCCCATCATCTTCGCCATCGTGCTGTTCATCTCCAGAAAGGGCGTGCCCCTGTTCAGCAGGGTGCAGCGCTCCGTGGACGGCATGACCCGGGTGGTCCGGGAGGACACCCAGGGCATCCGGGTCATCAAGGCCCTGTCCAAGGCGGACTATGAGCACCGCAGGTTCGACCAGGTCAACCGGGCGCTGGTGAAGGACGAGCGCCGGGCCAGCATCGTCATGGGCTCGGTGCATCCGGTGATGGATGTGCTGATGAACGGCGGCATCGTGGCCGTGGTGGCCATCAGCGCCTCCCGGGTGTCGGCGGGCACCTCCGACCCGGAGACCGTCATCGCCTTTATGCAGTACTTCACCCAGATCTCCATGGCCATGATGTCCCTGACCCGTATGTTCACCATGTATACCAAGTCCGCGGCCTCCGCCCGCCGCATTGCGGAAGTGCTGGACGCGCCGGAGGATCTGACAGTAAAGAGCGAGGAGGAGTACCCCGCCAGGGAGACCGACGCCCACATCGAGTTCGACGATGTGAGCTTCTCCTATCTGGGCAGGGGCAGCGACCTGGAGCACATCAGCTTCCGCCTGCCCCGGGGCGGATCCCTGGGCATCATCGGCGCCACGGGCAGCGGAAAGTCCACCCTGGTAAAGCTGCTGCTGCGCTTTTACGACGTGGGCTCCGGCGCCGTGCGGATCAACGGCCGGGACGTCCGCACCATCCCCCACGACGAGCTGTACGCCATGTTTGGCACCGCCATGCAGTTCGACTTTCTCTATGCCGACACCATTGAGGAGAACATCAAATTCGGCCGTGAGCTGACCCATGAGCAGGTGGCCGAGGCCGCCGTCACCGCCCAGGCGGACGACTTCATCACGGCCTTCAGTGAGGGCTATGACCATATGCTGGCCCAGAAGGGCACCAACATCTCCGGCGGCCAGAAGCAGCGGTTGCTCATCGCCCGGGCGGTGGCGGCAAAGCCGGACATCCTGGTGCTGGACGACAGCTCCTCCGCCCTGGACTACAAGACCGACGCCGCCCTGCGCCGGGCCCTGGCGGAGCGGATGAAGGGGACCACGGTGGTCACCGTGGCCCAGCGGGTCAGCTCCGTGAAGGGGTGCGACCTGATCCTGGCCCTGGACGAGGGCCGGATCATCGGCGCCGGCAGCCACGAGGAGCTGATGGCGTGCTGCCCGGAGTACCGGGAGATCAGCGAGTCCCAGATGGGAGGTGCCCTGCTTGACTGAACATATTGATGAACAGCGGTCTGCCAAGGGCAGAAACCGCAGTATCCTGCTCCGTTTGGGGAAATACATCCTGCGTTACTGGCCCCTGTTTTTGCTGGCCATCGCCCTGACCCTGCTGTCCAACCAGCTGTCCCTGCTGGGCCCCAGCTATTCCGGCGACGCCATCGACGCCATCGCCCATCCCGACGGGGTACAGTTCGACCTGGTGTGGGAGAACGCGGCCAAGATGCTGGTGTGCTACGCAGCCTCGGCGGTGCTGTCCTACCTGCTGTCGGTGCTGATGGTGGTCATCAGCCAGAAGATCATCTACACCATGCGCCGCCAGGTCTTTGAGAAGCTGACCTCCCTGCCGGTGGGCTACTTCGACACCCACGCCACCGGCGACATCATCAGCCGCATCTCCTACGACATCGACACGGTGAACTCCTCCCTGTCCAACGACCTGGTGCAGGTCATGACCAGTATTTACACGGTGGTGGGCTCCCTCATCTTCATGTGGCGGATCTCCCGGCCCCTGATCCTGGTCTTTGTGGTGACGGTGCCGGCCTCCATCCTGTTCGCCCGCTACCGCTCCAAAAAGGTGCGGCCCCTGTTCCGCCGCCGCTCCCGGAAGCTGGGCGAGCTGAACGGCTACGCCGAGGAGATGCTCTCCGGCTGCCGCACCATCCAGGCCTATGCCCGGGAGGAGGAGATCGGCGGGCGCTTCGATGGACGCAACAAGGAGGCCATGGACGCCTACTACGACGCGGAATACTACGGCGCGGCCATGGGCCCCGGCATGACCTTCATCAACAACCTGTCCATCTCCCTCATCACCATCTTCGGCGGCATCCTCTACATGTACTCCCAGAGCGGCCGGGTGGCCGCCGGCTCCGTCTTTTTCATCACCCTGGGCGGCGTGGCCCAGTTTGTCCAGTACTCCCGGAAGTTTGCCGGCCCCATCAACGAGTTTGCCAACATCCTCCATGAGTTCCAGTCCGCCTTCTCAGCGGCGGAGCGGGTGTTCCGCGTCATCGACGAGGAGCCGGAGAAGGCGGACGCCCTGGACGCGGCGGTCCTCACCGATGTGAAGGGGCAGGTGGAGGTGGACAAGGTCAGCTTCGGCTACACCCCGGACAAGACCATTCTCCACGATGTGTCGGTCAGCGCCCAGCCGGGCAAGACCATCGCCATCGTGGGCCCCACCGGCGCGGGCAAGACCACCATCATCAACCTGCTCATGCGGTTTTATGATGTGACGGAGGGGGCCATCTATGTGGACGGCGATGAGATCCGGGAGGTGACCCGGGACTCCCTCCGGGGGGCGTACACCATGGTGCTTCAGGACACCTGGCTGTTCCACGGCACCATCTTTGACAACATCGCCTACGGCCGGGAGGGGGCCACCCTGGAGGAGGTCAGGGCGGCGGCCAGAGCGGCCCGCATCGACTCCTACATCGAGCACCTGCCCGACGGCTACGACACCATCCTGTCCGACGACGGGGTGAACATCTCCAAGGGCCAGCGGCAGCTCATCACCATCGCCCGGGCCATGCTCAGCCGGACTACCATGCTCATTCTGGACGAGGCCACCTCCAACGTGGACTCCCGCACGGAGATGAAGATCCAGGAGGCCATGGGGGAGCTGATGGCGGGGCGCACCTGCTTCGTCATCGCCCACCGCCTGTCCACCATCAAGAACGCCGACCGGATCCTGGTGCTGCAGAACGGCGCCATCACCGAGCAGGGCACCCACGATGAGCTGATGGAGCAGGGCGGGTTCTACGCCTCACTGTACAATTCCCAGTTCTCCTGACAGACAGAACGCCCGCCGGAATGTCCCGGCGGGCGTTTTCGCGTTTATTGTCTTTGGGGCAGGCAGCCCAGCAGGAGGGCGGCGCCGGCCAGGGCCAGGAACTGGTCGGGGGAGAGGTTCTCGTCGAAGGGGAGCACCAGCTCCTGGCGGTCTACCGTGCGGCCGTCCAGGGCGGAGAACTGCCGCTGTACCGCCACCGCCGCCAGACCGTCGTTAAGCCCCGACAGGGTCAGGGTGTTGCGCCCGGAGGCGCCGTAGCTCAGGATCACGCCGGCGGGCATGGCCCGGGTCAGGGCGGACAGGCCGCCGGGGAGGAGGGCGGTGCGGCAGGTCAGGGCGGCGGCCCCCGCCCAGCCCACGGCCCCGGGGGACACCACCAGCAGGTCCAGATCGATCCCCGCCAGCAGCGCCGGGTGGCCGCAGGCCCGGACCATGGCGGAGCGGCCCCGGGCGATGGCGCTGATCCGCCCGGCCAGACCTTCCTCCTGCTCCCACACACCGATCTGCCACATGCTGCCCCGCCCCTTTCTCCGGATTAGTGTGGCGCGCCGGGCGGGGGTTTATGCAGAAGCGGAGCGCCGCAACGCTCCGCTTTCAGATCATTTCATCTTTTCTTTTCTATGGCGGTCAATGACATAGTTGACCACGTTGCCCAGGATGAAGATGTTGCTGCACAGGTAGAGCCAGACCAGCAGGATGATGATGGAGGCCAGGGAGCCGTACACCAGGGAATACCGGGTGGAGCGGCTGACGATCATGGAGAAGATGAGGGAGGCCGCGGCCAGAGCCACGGCGGCCAAAAAGGCTCCGGGCACCACCGGGGGGCGGGGCTTCCTCAGCGGGGCCACAAAGCGGTACAGCAGCAGGATGAACAGGAACACGATGACCAGCAGCAGAAGATACTTGATCCACTGCCAGGTGCTGACCCGGGCCACCAGGTCGTCAAGCCCCAGCAGGCTGCCCAGCAGGTGGAAGAACCAGTTGCCCGTCACCACCACCGCCAGGGACAGGTAGATGGTGACCAGCAGCAGGATGGCGAAGATCACGCTGGCCACGATCTGCTTGGCGCCGGTGAAATTGGACCGGCCGAAGATCTCCCGCATGATGGACATGAGCCCCCGGATGGCGGCGGAGGCGGAAAAGACGGCCAGAAAGACCCCGGCGATGAGCATGGGGGTGGACAGGTTGCCGTCCAGATACCCCAGATAGTCCCGGAAGATGATGAACACGCCCTCGGGCAGCAGGTGCTCCAGGTCGTCCAGCAGAGAGGTCATGGTCAGGTTCAGCTTGCTGACGAAGGCGGAGACGCAGATGAGGATGGGGAAAAAGGTCATGGTGAGGAAGTAAGCCAGCTGGGCGGCGGAGCGGCCCACCTGCTTGCTGAAGTAGATCTCGGCGATGTCCGCCACAAAACGGACCGGCGGGAACGCAAGGGCGCGCTGGAACTTTTGCTTCAAGGCCGCTGTCCTCCCCTCTGTCCGAAGTGATATGGATATAACAGTATATCAGAACAGAGAAAAAAGCACAACCAAAAGATTCCGACCTTATGTGAGCAGCAGCTCCAGCTCGTCCACCGTCAGGCCGGGGTTCAGGGCCAGGCTGACCCCGTAGCCGATGACCCGGGCCAGGTCGTCCACCCGGCTGTCCACCTCCCGGGGGGTGACGAACAGGTCGCCGCCGGGCAGGCCGGCGTCGTCCTCCTTCCCCAGCAGGTCCATGACGAGGGTGGAAGCCTCCACCACCGTGGGTACACCCACCGCCGCCACCGGCACGCCCAGGGTGTCGGCGTTCAGGGCCATGCGGTGGTTGCCCACCCCGGAGCCGGGGGCGATGCCCGCGTCGGACAGCTGCACCGTGCGGCACAGCCGGTCCACCGAGCGGGAGGCCAGGGCGTCGATGGCGATGACGCAGGCCGGGCGCAGCTCCGCCGCCGCGGCCCGTACCAGCAGGCCGCTCTCCACGCCGGTGGAGGCCAGCACGCCGGGAACCAGGGCGGCCACGGACCGCAGCGCCCCGAACCGGTCCGGCATATGCCGCACCAGATGGCGGGTCACCAGGGTGCGGTCGGCGGCCAGGGGGCCGATCAGGTCGGGGGTGATGGCCCGGTTGCCCAGCCCTACCACCAGGGCGTCGCCCTCCGGGGGAATGAGAGGGGAGAGAAGGGCGGCCACCGCCCGCACCGCCCGGCCGAAGGAGTCCTCCTCCCGGCGGAGCAGCCCGTCCAGCTCCACGGTGACATAGCGGCCCACGGGCTTGCCCAGGGCGGCGGCTCCCTCCTCGTCCAGAACGGACACGGTGTTCACCGGAAAGCCCTCCGTCTCGCTCTCCTCCGCCTTCACTCCGGACAGGGAGGAGGTGCGGGCGGCGCTTTGCCGCCACAGTTCGTGGGCCTCCGCGGCCAGATCGGTCCTCTGCTGCGCCATAATCGTTCCTCCGTTCCACCAGATGTTGTGGGTATATGTACCGTGGTGAACTATTTTTCGCCTCTGAAAATTTTCTATTCAGAAAATTGAAAATTTGTGTTGCAATTTCGATATTTTAATGTTAGAATACATATCTGCGACGGGAAAACCGTAACGAAGAAACAATACATCGGAGGAGGTGTTTGGTTTGCCCAATATCAAGTCTGCCAAGAAGCGTGTTCTGGTGAACGAGACCAAGGCCGCTCAGAACAAGGCTCAGAAGTCTGCGCTGAAGACCGATCTGAAGAAGTTCGACGCCGCGGTGGCCGGTGGCAACCGCAGCGAGGCCGATGCCGCTTATAAGGTGGCCGTCAAGGCTGTGGATCAGGCTGTCGGCAAGGGTCTGCTGCACAGCAACAATGCTGCCCGCAAGAAGAGCGCCATGACCCTGAAGCTGAACAAGCTGGCCTGAGGACGCTGATGAGAAGGACGCTGCGCTTGCGCAGCGTCCTTTTGCTTTTCACGGGACAAGATTTCGACAGGAGGAGACACAGATGATACCGACACCGGAACAGGCATGGGAACTGCTGCTTGAGTACAACGAGGGAGAATTTCACCAGAAGCACGGCCGCACCGTGGGCGATGTGATGCGCTGGTTCGCCGTGGAGCTGGGCTATGGGGAGGAGGCCGACCTGTGGCAGACCGTGGGCATCCTCCACGACCTGGACTTTGAGCGCTGGCCGGAGGAGCACTGCGTCAAGGAGCAGGAGCTTCTGCGCCAGCGGGATGTGGACGAGCGGGTGATCCACGCGGTGGCCAGCCACGGCTACGGCCTGGATGTGGACATCGCCCCGGAGCACGAGATGGAGAAGGTGCTCTACGCCGTGGACGAGCTCACCGGCCTCATCGGGGCGGTGGCGCTGATGCGCCCCTCCCGCAGCGTCAGCGACCTGGAGGTCAAGTCGGTGAAGAAGAAGTACAAGGACAAGAAGTTCGCCGCCGGCTGCTCCCGGGAGGTCATCGAGCGGGGCGCGGATATGCTGGGCTGGGAGCTGGACGACCTGATCGGCCGCACCATCCTGGCCATGCGGGCCAGCGAGGCGGTAGATTGAAGCGCGTTCTGGTGGCCATGAGCGGCGGCGTGGACTCCAGCGTCACCGCCTGGCTTTTGAAGCAGCAGGGTTATGACTGCATGGGCGTGACCATGAAGCTGTACGACAACGACATGGCGGGGCTGGAGCAGGGGCGCACCTGCTGCGCCCTGGACGATGTGGAGGACGCCCGCAGCGTGGCCCGGCGGCTGGGTATGCGTCACTATACCTTTAATTACAAGGCGGAGTTCGAGGACGAGGTGATCCGCCCCTTTGCCGAGAGTTATCTGCGGGGGGAGACGCCCAACCCCTGCATCGAGTGCAACCGGCGGCTGAAGTTCGACCGGCTGCTGCGCCGGGCCAGGGAAGTGGGCTGCGACTACATCGCCACCGGCCACTACGCCCGTATCGAGGAGGCCGGCGGCCGGTTCCTGCTGAAAAAGGCGGCGGACGGCAGCCGGGACCAGAGCTATGTGCTGTATATGCTGACCCAGGAGCAGCTGGCCCACACCCTGTTCCCCCTGGGCGGCCTGAGCAAGAGCGAGGTGCGCAGGATCGCGGAGGATCAGGGCTTTGTGAACGCCCGCAAGCGGGACAGCCAGGACATCTGCTTCATCCCGGACGGGGACTACCCCGCCTTTCTGGAGCGGTATACCGGGCGGGAGCTGCCCCCCGGCAGGCTGGTGGACAGGGAGGGCAACACCCTGGGGCCCTGCCGCAACGCCGCGGCCTATACCATCGGCCAGCGCCGGGGCCTGGGACTGTCCGCCGATGCCCGCCGCTATGTCTGCGGCAAGTCCATGGAAGACAACACCGTCACCGTGGGGCCGGAGAGCGAGCTGATGGCGGTGGGCCTGACGGCGGGCGGCTTCAACTGGATCGTGCCGCCTGGGCAGGAGCCGTTCCCGGCGGATGCCCGGATACGCTACCATCAGAAGGAGGAGCCTGTGACGGTCACGCCCCGGGCGGACGGTGCGGCGGAGCTGCGCTTCGCGAAGCCCCGGCGGGCGCCCGCCCCCGGACAGGCCGTGGTTCTCTATGACGGCGACACGGTGCTGGGCGGAGGGACCATCCTCCGGGCGGAGCGGTGAAGGCTTCGGAAACAGAGACAAAATGGGACCGGGCGGAGCGTCTGACGCTCCGCCCGGTTTTTTCAGCCCTTGTCCCGGGCCAGATACTGCTCTCTGGTGAGGGCCAGCTCCGCCAGCTCCACGGGCTGCCCGAAGCGGTCCATGCGCCCGGCGCCCACCCGCCGGAACCCGGCGGCCAGGTGGACGGCCAGCCCGGCGTCCCGGCCTGGCTCAAAGCTGTTGCGCAGCTCCGGCAGGCCGAAGACCACAAAGGCCCGGTGGAGCAGCAGCTCCAGGGCGGCCCGGCCGTAGCCCCGACCCCGGTATGGGGCATACAGCAGCACGCCCATGCCCCGGCCGCGATCATGAAAGCTGACCTCGCCCACAAACTGCCCGGTGGCCACCTCCCGGACCAGGGCGTAGAACCGCTCCGGCTCATGGCCCACCAGATACGAGTGCTTCTCCGTCCACTCCGATTCGGGGAAGTCGATGCAGCCGGTGTCCGGGTGGTAGCCGGGATAGCTCACGTCCCAGCCCGCGTTGTAGGCCATGGTGGCGGGGTCCTCCTGCATACGCTGCACGAACCACATGTCCTCCGGCTTTGGGATATACAGCTCCAGCGCGCGCCCCTCCAGCTTGCGGCAATGGGCCTCAAAGGCCGCCCGATCCAGCCGGAAGGTCAGGCCGTCGTACACGCCGCCCCGGACATGGCGGATGCCCGCCTTGCGGCGGCACTCCCGGAACCCCAGCTTCTCCGCCAGACCTACCATGCGGACGTTGCCCGACCAGGTCTGGGCGTACAGGTCGGTATAGCCGTCCTCCAGGTGGTATTTCACCCAGGCGGTCAGGGCCTGGGTACCCCAGCCCCCGGACCAATAGGCGCTCTCGTTGATCTCGATGCCCACGGCCCAGCGGACCTTACGGCGGTCCTCCTCGGCGGACAGTTTGCGGCAGTCGAAGTCCTCGTTGATGCAGTAGGCGGATACCGAGCCGATGTGGACGCCGGCGGCGGTGTCGATCTCCAGACTCAGCCGGTGGTCCGGCTTGCGCGCCCGGACCCATTCCAGTTCTTTTTGCCGGTACTGCTCCGGGTCGAAATCGCGCAGTTCTTCCTCCATCTCCCAGGGGGCGTCCCACAGGGCCCAGACGGTCTCGGTGGTGTTCCAGCGGATCTCGTCGTCGATGTCCCGCTCCTCCATGTCCCGGAGTACGATGTTTTGATACTTGAATTGCATAAAATGAGTTTCCTCCAAACTGTATTTGGAGGGCGTTTGTCAGGCGTGAGCCCTCCGGGCACGCACAGTCTTGTTTTTCATCATGATCCTTCCTTTCTCAATTTCTGACGGCTTTTGCCGCCGCTTTGATGGTACCATATCCCGGCCGGAAAGTCCAGCCGCCGCCTGTTTTGGGAATGGAAACAAAGAAACAGGAGCGCCCGGGCGGGCGCTCCTGTCGGATGTATTGGGGGATGCGGAAAATCAGGCCAGGGCGGCGGTGATGATGGCCATGGAATAGACCTCCATGGCGTTGCAGCCGCGGGACAGGTCGTTGATGGGGGCGTTCAGGCCCAGCAGGATGGGGCCGTAGGCGTCGAAGCCGCCCAGGCGCTGGGCGATCTTGTAGCCGATGTTGCCGGCGTTGATGTCGGGGAAGATGAAGGTGTTGGCGTAGCCGGCCACAGGGGAGCCGGGGAACTTCAGCTGGCCCACGGTGGGGGACACGGCGGCGTCGAACTGCATTTCGCCGTCCACGGGGAAGTCGGGGTTCAGGGCCTTGACCTTGTTGCAGGCGTTGCGGACCTTGTCCACGTCCTCGCCCTTGCCGGAGCCCTTGGTAGAGTAGGACAGGAAGGCCACCTTGGGGTCCACGCCGAAGATGCGGGCGCACTTGGCGGTCTCCATGGCGATCTCCACCAGCTCGTCCTCGTTGGGCTTGATGTTGATGGCGCAGTCGCCCATGGCCAGCACCTCGTTGTCGCCGGTGGCGCCGGAGCGGACCATAATGAAGCAGGAGGACACGATCTTGTTGCCGGGCTTGGTCTTGACCAGCTGCAGGGCGGGGCGGACGGTGTCGGCGGTGGAATAGGTGGCGCCGCCCAGCAGGCAGTCGGCCACGCCCATCTTCACCAGCATGGTGCCGAAGTAGTTGCCCTTCAGCAGGGCGGCGCGGCACTCCTCGGGGCTCATCTTGCCCTTGCGCAGCTCCACCATGGTGTTGACCATCTCGTCCATGCCCTCGTAGGTGGCGGGGTCGATGATCTCGGCGCCGCGGATATTGAAGCCGGCCTTCTCGGCGGCGGCGTGGACCTCATCGGGGTTGCCCACCAGAATGGGGGTCAGAAAGGTGCCGGACAGCAGGCGGGCGGAAGCCTCCAGAATGCGGGGGTCGGTGCCCTCGGTGAACACGATGCGCTTAGGATCGGCCTTCAGCTTTTCGATCAGTTTTCCAAACATAGAATTTTACCTCCGTGATATTGATGTGCCGGATAGGGTCACCGGGAAATCCTACCCATTAATGTAGCACCATTTGTATCTTTTTTCAAGAGCCGGCAATCTTTATGACTTTTTTTAATAGAATGCTGTATCGACAAGGGAAAAGAATGGAAAATTTTTGACAGGTTTTACGGGCAAAATCTATTTACAAACGGTATTCATTTTGATATACTATACAAACTGTCATTTAGCACCCGGAAAACAGACCGGGGCAGTAAGAAGATATAGAGGAGAAGGAACCATGAGAGAAGATTTTGCCCGCACGCTTGCCCTGCTCCGACGGGAGCGGGGAATCTCCCAGCGGCAGGCCGCCGAAGCCCTGGGGGTGTCCCAGGCGCTGTTGTCCCACTATGAGAACGGCCTGCGCGAGCCCGGCCTGAACTTTGTGGTGAAGGCCTGTGATTTTTATAATGTATCCGCCGACTTCCTGCTGGGGCGCACCCTCAGCCGGGACGGCACCACCATCCTGGACGCCGACAGCCTTTACGATGCCTCCGGCGAGCGGGACCATGTGCTCCAGGGTTCGGTGATGGCCACTCTGGCCCGCAAGCTCATTGTCAACTCGGTGGGTGTGCTGTTCGACCTGCTGGGCAAGCTGGGCAACAAGGGGGCCATCAAGGCCGCCTCCAACTACCTGTCCACCACGGTGTATATCCTGTTCCGCCACCTTCGCCGGGCCAACCCCAACGAGAACGACGAGTTCTTCTCCGTGCCGGAGAACCTGTTCCTGGCCGGGCTGCCCCGGGCGGACCTGGTGTTCAGCGAGTCCGACTATGTGGAGGCCCTGGCCGGGGAGAAGAAGAACCCCGAGTTCCCGCCCATGTCCCATGACGAGATGTCCGCCGCTTATCCCGGCACCTACCAGTCCCTGCTGCAGATCATCCATGTGTGCAGCGAGCGGCTGAACGGGGAGCTGTCCAGCCACCGGGAGCAGACCAAGTGACAGGCGCCGGACGCGCTTTTTGCAAGGAGAATTTCAGCCTATGACAGACCAAGCCAAAATTCGCAATTTTTCCATCATTGCCCACATCGACCACGGCAAGTCCACCCTGTCAGACCGGATGATCGAGATCTGCGGCGCGGTGGAGCAGCGGCAGATGGAGTCCCAGCTGCTGGACAACATGGAGCTGGAGAAGGAGCGGGGCATCACCATCAAGGCCCGGGCGGTCCGCATGGACTACAAGGCCCGGGACGGCCAGACCTACTGCCTGAATCTGATCGACACCCCGGGCCATGTGGACTTCAACTACGAGGTGTCCCGCTCTCTGGCCGCCTGCGAGGGGGCGGTGCTGGTGGTGGACGCCGCCCAGGGGGTGGAGGCGCAGACCCTGGCCAACACCTATCTGGCCCTGGACCACGACCTGGAGATCCGCCCGGTGATCAACAAGATCGACCTGCCCGCCGCCGACC
>JBJEYO010000005.1:0-4973 GCA_051886935.1 Candidatus Enterenecus sp.
TCCTCCTCCTCGCCGATGGGGGTCTCCAGGGAGACCGGCTCCTGGGCGATCTTCAAAATTTCCCGCACCTTCTCCACCGGCATGCCCATCTCGGCGGCGGTCTCCTCGGGGGTGGGGTCGTGGCCCAGCTCCTGCAGGAGCTGGCGGTTGACCCGGATGACCTTGTTGATGGTCTCCACCATGTGGACGGGAATGCGGATGGTGCGGGCCTGGTCGGCGATGGCACGGGTGATGGCCTGACGAATCCACCAGGTGGCGTAGGTGGAGAACTTGTAGCCCTTGGTGTAGTCAAACTTCTCCACCGCCTTGATGAGGCCCAGGTTGCCCTCCTGAATCAGGTCCAGGAACAGCATGCCCCGGCCCACATAGCGCTTGGCGATGGACACCACCAGACGCAGGTTGGCCTCGGTCAGCTGCTGCTCAGCCTTTTTGCCGGCCTTGGCCGCCTTCTCCAGTTCCTCACGCACCTCGGCAGGAATCTCCTCGCCCGCCGCCTCCATCTCCTCCAGCTGCTCCCGGGCTGCAGTGCCGGCGGACATGGTCTGGGCCAGCTCCACCTCCTGCTCCGGAGTGAGCAGATCCACCTTACCGATCTCCTTCAGGTACATTCTCACCGGGTCGTCCACCGCAAAGGAGTCCACCAGGGCGTTGGGGTCCACCAGCTCCTCCTCGGGCAGGTCCTCCAGCTCCTCCAGCTCCTCGGCGGGGGGCAGCTCGTCGTCCAGCTCGGGCAGGCAGTCGTCGCCGGCGGTGTCCACGCCCATGTCCTCAAACAGGTCGTACACCTTGTCCAGCTGCTCGCTTTCCAGCTGCATAGACTCCAGCACTTCCATCAGCTCTCCGTAGGAGAGCTTGCCCTTCTTATAGCCGACTTCCGCCATCTCCACCAGCCGCTCGCCCCCGGGGATTCCCTCGATCAGCTTGGCCAGCTCGGCCTTGGCGGCCTCGAACTTTTCCTTGCTCACCAGAGAGGCGGCGGTCATCTCCTGCTTTTTGGGGGTCTTTTTCTTTTCACTCATGGGACTCATCCTCCATAGCCTTTTTTCTGTTTCAGGGCGGCGCGCAGATCGGCCAGGTCCTCGCCGCTGTGTATCTCTCCCCTGCGGCTCTCCGCAAGGATGGTTTGTTTCAGATCCGCCAGGGCCGCGGCGGCGGTGTGCATGGGCTGGGGCTCCTGGACCACGGCGGCCAGCTGGTCCATCTCCTCCGGGGTGAAGTCCCCGTCCAGGGCCGCCAGGGTCACCGGCCGCCCCTCTCTCCACCGCTCCTTCAGAAGGCCGTAGGCCTTTCCCAGCAGGGGCGAGGAGAACTGCCCGGCATCCAGGTCCTCCAGCTGACGGAAGAACCCGCCGTCCAGCAGCACGATGCGCAGTACGCCCTCCTCCGCCCGGGCGGAGCGGATGTTGGTGTAGCGCAGGGAGCGGTCCTTGGGCTGCAGCTGCTGGGTGGGGACCAGGTTTTTCCGCTCCTCCTGCTTTCTGGCCTCCCAGCGGCGCTTTTTCCGCAGCCGCTCCACCTCCTGGGCCATGGCCTCGTGGGACAGGCCGGCAGCGTCGGCGGCCCGGTTGCCGTAGATCTCCCGCTCCACCGGACTGGCCAGGGAGGCGATGATCTCCGCCGCCGCCTGGAGGTACTGGGCCCGCTGGTCGTCCTGGCTCAGGTCGAAGCCGCCCTGCACCTCGCTCAGACGGTACTCCACCGAGTTGGCGCTGCGCTCCATCAGGGCCTCAAAGGCCTCGGCGCCGCAGTTTTTGATATAGTCGTCGGCGTCCTGCTTCACCAGCTCGCCGCTCTCCGTCCTGCGGCGGGGGAGCTGGAGCACCTTGACGGACAGGTCGGAGTTTTTCAGCAGGGCGATGGCCCGCTGGGTGGCGTCCACGCCGGCGGCATCGTTGTCGTAGCACAGCACCAGCTCCCTGGTGTATTTGGAGATCAGGCGGATGTGCTCCTCGGTGAGGGCGGTGCCCATGGTGGCCACGGTGTTGTCAAACCCGGCCTGATGCAGAGTGATGACGTCGATGTTGCCCTCCACCAGAATGAAGTTGGGCCGTTTGGTGTTTTTGGCGTAGTTCAGCCCATACAGAATGGACCGCTTTTTGAAGATGGCGGTCTCCGGAGTGTTCAGGTACTTGGGGGTGGAGTCGTCCATGACCCGGCTGGTGAAGCCGATCACGTCTCCACGCACATCAATGACCGGCAGCATGAGCCGGTTGCGGTATTTGTCGTAGACGCCGCCGTTTTTGCCTGCCACCGCCAGGCCCGCGTCGATCAGGTCGGCCTTGTCGTAGCCCTTCTCCCGCATGGCCAGGATCAGGGTGTCCCAGGCATCGGGGGCGGCTCCCAGACCGAACCGGGCGGAGAATTTGGGGCTGATGCGGCGCTTGTCCCGGATGTAGGACGCCACCGCCTCCCCCCTGGGGTCGGTGAGCATGGAGCGGTAGAACCGGGCGGCCTCCTTATTCAGCTCCAGGATCTTTTTCCGCTTTTCCCGCCACTGTCCGTCGCCGGGAGAGTCCTCCGGCACCTCCATCCCCGCCCGCTCGGCTAGCTTGCGCACCGCGTCGGGAAAGGAAATGCCCTCGATCTCCATGACGAACCGGATGGCGCCTCCCCCCTTGCCGCAGCCAAAGCAGTGGAATATCTGCTTGGACTCGTTGACGGAAAAGGAGGGGGTCTTTTCATGGTGGAAGGGGCACAGCCCCCAGTGGTTGGCCCCTTTCTTCGTCAGGGGCACATAGGTGGAGACCACGTCCACAATGTCCAGTCTGCTGTTCAGTTCGTCCAGAAAGCTGTCCGGTATGGCCACGGTCCCACCTCCTTGATGATAGCCGATTTTGGGGGATTTTACTCCCACGGAAAGCGGCTCGGCGTTTCTTATTTTACCACCCAGCGCATGGGGATGAACAGCTCCCCGAACTTCTCCACGGCGTAGGTGTCGGTCATGCCGGCGATGTAGTCCACCACGGCCCGCTGTGCGCCCTCCCGCACCAGAATGTCCTGATACTCGGAGGGGAGCTTGTCCGTATGCTTCATATAATAGTCGAACAGCAGGCAGATCATGTCCTCCGCCTTGCCCTCCTCCCCCTTGGCCTGGGGGTTCAGGTACACCGACCGGAACATGAACTCCTTCAGCTCCGCCATGGCCGCGGCGATGGGCTCCGACTGCCGGATCACATCCCCCTCCCGGCTGCTCTCGATCACGTCCAGGGTCAGGGTCTCGATGCGCTCGCCGTGGGTGAAGCCCAGTATCTCGGAGATGTGGACGGGGATGTCGGTGGGATAGATGATGCCGCCCCGCATGGCGTCGTCGATGTCGTGGTTTATGTAGGCGATCTTGTCCGCGAAGCGCACCAGCTGGCCCTCCAGGGTGTCGGCCACCGGGCCGGCGGTGTGGCACAGGATGCCCTGGCGCACCTCATGGCACAGGTTCAGGCTCTCGATGCGGTCCACCACCCGCAGGGACTGCTCATAGTGGCGGAAGCCGCCCTCCACCACCCGGGACAGGGCCCGCTCCCCGGCGTGGCCGAAGGGGGTGTGGCCCAGGTCGTGGGCCAGGGCGGCGGCCTCGGTCAGGTCCTCGTTGAGCCGCAGGCCCCGGGCCATGGTCCGGGCGATGCGGGAGACCTCCAGGGTGTGGGTCATGCGGGTGCGGTAGTGGTCGCCCTCCGGCTGGAGGAACACCTGGGTCTTGTGCTTCAGCCGGCGGAAGGACTTGCTGTGGACCACCCGGTCGATGTCCCGCTGGAAGCAGGTGCGCATCGGGCAGGGCTCAATGTCCACCAGTCTGCCCTTGGTGTTGACCGACAGGCACGCCCTGGGCGACAAGGTCTGCCGCTCCAGCTCCTCAGTCTGCTCACGGATGTTCATGGCTTGTCCTCCTTCGCCCCGGAACCGGTCCGGCAATTCGCATAGTATTTAGTTATACTCCGCGCCGCCCGAAAAATCCTGCTCTCTTTCGTAAATTTTTTCAGAAATTTTTCCCTCACCGCCCTGTGTCATACCCGGGACAAGTTCCCCATAGAATGTGGGGAACGGGAGGGAGGGTCCCCTATGACGGTTACGGTCTTTCTCGTCCGCCTGCTGGTGCTGGCGGTCATCTTCATCAACGGCTGGACGGACGCCCCCAACGCCATCGCCACCGCCGTGGGTTCCGGGGCGCTGTCCTTCAGGAGAGCGGTGTGGCTGGCCGCCGGGTGCAACTTTGCCGGGGCGGCCCTGAGCTGCCTGCTCTTCCCCGCCGTGGCCGCCACCATAGGCGACCTGGTGTATTTCTCCGACCAGCAGGCCGCCCTTACCGCCCTGTGCGCCGCCATGCTCTCCATCGTCCTGTGGGCGGTGGCGGCCTGGCGGTTCGGCCTGCCCACCAGCGAGAGCCACGCCCTGCTGGCCGGGCTGTCCGGGGCCGCCCTGGCCCTGGGCGGGCAGACCGCCGCCCTCAACGGCGGGGCCTGGCTGCGGGTGGGGCTGGGGCTGCTGCTCTCCCTCATCGCCGGAGCCCTGGCCGCCCGGGGTTTCCGGGCCTGGCTGGCGGAGAAGTCCTTCAACGCCGTCAGCTGGCAGCGGGTGGCGGCGGGGGTCATGGCCCTGCTCCACGGGGTGCAGGACGGGCAGAAGTTTCTGGCCCTGCTGCTCATGGCCGACGGCCTGGGCGGCGTGGAGGCCTCCCCCTCCCTGCCTCTGCTGCTCCTCACCGCCGGGGTCATGGCCCTGGGCACCGCCCTGGGGGGCAAACCCATCGTGGAAAAGGTGGGCAGCGAGCTGGCCGGGCTGTCTCCCGCCGACGGCCTGGCCGCCGACCTGGGTGCCGGGGCGGTACTGCTGGTCTGCTCCGCCCTGGGCCTGCCCGTGTCCACCACCCACGCCAAGGTGGCCGCCATCTGCGGCGCCGGGCGGCACCCGGACCTGCGGGTGGCCGGAGAGATCGGCGGCGCCTGGGCCCTCACCTTCCCCTGCTGCGCCGCCCTGGCCTTTGG
>JBJEYO010000006.1:0-25227 GCA_051886935.1 Candidatus Enterenecus sp.
CCCGCACCCTGGAGGAAGTGGGCAAGGAGTTCAACGTCACCCGTGAGCGCATCCGGCAGATCGAGGCCAAGGCCCTCCGAAAGCTGCGCCACCCCAGCCGCAGCAAGAAGCTGAGGGATTTCCTGAACTGAGCAGAATAACAGCGCCCGCCGGCTTTGAGCCGGCGGGCGCTGATGGTTTTACCGGAACACCCGGTTGAAATCCCGGGGCGTTTTTGCGATGAAGGTGGTGGGCTTCCCGGTGACGGGGTGGAGGAAGGACAGCTCGTTGGCGTGGAGGCACAGCCGGCCGATGGGGTTGGTGTCCGCGCCGTACTGCTTGTCTCCGGCAATGGGATTGCCCATCTCGGCCATGTGGACCCGGATCTGGTTCTTGCGCCCGGTGTCGATGGAGATGTCCAGCAGGGCGTAGCCGTTGCCCGCCTTCAGCAGCTTGTAGTTGGTGATGGCCTCCTGGGCGCCGGGGCCGGGGTCGCCGGAGAACACCAGGTGGGTCTTTGTCTCCACCAGATGGGTGCGGACGGTGCCGCAGGTCTGCTTGGGCACCCCCTCCACCACGGCCTGGTAGCCCCGGCGGGTGACAATCTCGTTCCAGCGGGACTGGAACAGCTCCTTGGTCTCCGCGTCCTTGGCGAACATGAGCACGCCGGAGGTGTCCCGGTCCAGACGGTGGATGACGAAGATGCGGTCATCGATGTGCTGGCTCTTCACATAGTCGGTGACCATGTGGTAGGCGGTGCGGGTCTTCTCCTTCTCGTTGGCCACGCTGAGCAGCTTGGCCGGCTTGTTCACCGCGATGAGGTGCTCGTCCTCGTACAGCAGGGGGAAGGGCAGGGCGTCCTGCCGGGGGGCAGGGACGGAGAGGATGGTGACCACCTGGCCGGGTGAGAGGGGCGTGTCAAATTGGGAGGTGGGACGGCCGTCCACCGCCACCAGCTTGCGGGAGAGCAGGGACTTCACATTGTTGCGGCTCTTGCCCTTCACGGCGGAGAGCAGGAAGGGGAGCAGGGTGGTCTGCTCCGCCACGGTGTAGCTGGTCTCCCGGGACTTGTCCCGGATGGTGTTCTTCTGTTCCATGGTATTACCTCACAGGTTTCATTTTCTTCACTTTACCACAGGTCGGACAAAAAGTCCATGGGGACAGGCAAGGCGGAGGGCGGATTTTCATACCCTTTCCAGAGGTGATGAATGTGGCGGACAAGGACAGCCTGCTGGTCCGGGCCTCCCGGGCCTTTGATGTGCCGGGGGATGTGGTGGCGGGCCAGCCCCGGATCGAGCTCATCGGCTCCGGCGAGCTGCGGATGGAGGGCCACCGGGGCATCCTGGCCTACGGCCCGGAGGAGATCCATGTCTCCGGCGGCAAACTGGTGGTGCGGGTCCGGGGCCGGGGGCTGGAGCTGCGGGCCATGAACCCCACCGAGCTGCTCATCACCGGGGAGATCAGCGCGGTGGAGCTGGTGTGACGAGGAGGACGGCCCATGAAAAAACTGATCAATCTGCTGCGGGGCTATGTGGAGTGGCGGGTGACCGGGGCCTTCCCCGAGCGGATGCTCAACCTGTGCGCCCAGCACCGGGTCCAGTTCTGGCGCCTGCGCTGGGAGGACGAGACCGCTTTCACCTTCCGCACCGCCCTGTCCGACCGGAAGCGGGTGGAGGAGCTGGCCCAAAAGGCCATGTGTGAGACTGAGACGCTGGCCCGGAGGGGGGCGGGGGCCGCCGCCCTGTCCCTGGGGAAGCGGTGGGGCTTCCTGGTGGGGCTTGCCCTGTGTCTGGCGGCGGTGGGCTTTCTGTCCCGGTTTTTGCTGGTGGTGGAGGTCACCGGCAACGAGACCGTCCCCACCGCGGTCATTCTGACCCAGCTCCAGCGGCTGGGGGTGCGTCCGGGGGCCTACGGCCCCAACATTGAGGAGCGGGAGGTGGCCAACGAGGCCCTGCTGTCCCTGCCGGAGCTGTCCTACATGGTCATCAACATCTACGGCACCCGGGCGGAGGTGACCGTCCGGGAGGCGGTGAAGGCCCCGGAGGTGCTGAAGGAGGACGTCCCCGCCGATGTGGTGGCCGCGGCAGACGGCATCATCCTGGACATACGGGCTGATTCCGGCCGGGCCATGTTCCAGGACGGGGACATCGTGGCCGCCGGGGAGGTGCTCATCAGCAGCACCATGGACCTGATCGGGCCGGAGTACGGCACGGTGGACTTGGGCTACATGGTGGTCCACGCCGCCGGTTCCGTCCGGGCCCGCACCTGGCGCACCCTGAAGGAGTCCATCCCCCTGACGGCGGGGGTAAAGGAGTACACCGGCCAGGAGCGCACCCTCCGCTCCCTGCAAATTTTGTGGGGACAGGTGGATTTTTTTCAAAACAGTAGCATTTCATGGGAGAGATATGATAAAATAACTCAAACCCGGATGCTCACTGTGGGCGGGCGGGAGCTGCCCCTGGGGCTGACCACCGTCACCCTGCGGGAGTACACCGTGACCCAGGCGCCCATTGACACCGACGCGGCGGCCGACCGGCTGGAGCAGGTGCTGCGGGCGCGGCTGGCGGCCCTGATGGAGGCCAACAAGGGCCAGGCGCTCCGCACCGATGTGGTGGCCCGGGTGGAGGGCGATGTGCTGACCGTGACCCTGCTGGCCGAGTGCGAGGAGGAGATCGGCAGGACGGTGGAGCTGCCCGGAGAGACAGGGCGCTTTTTCAAGGAGGAATCAGAGCACCAATGACAGAGCAGTATATCAGCATCGAGCGCATGGAGGAGGCCATCAGCCTGTTCGGCGCCTTTGACGAGAATATCCATATCATCGAGCAGGAGCTGGGCGTGTCGGTGGTCAACCGGGAGTCCAGCCTGAAGATCAGCGGCGACGGGGAGAACGTCATGCTGGCGGTGCGGGCCATCCAGGGCCTGCTGTCCCTGTCCGCTAAGGGGGAGGCCATCGGCCCTCAGAACGTGCGCTATATCATCGAGCTGGTGCGCTCCGGCCAGGAAGGGAAGATCGCCCTGCTGGCCAAGGATGTGGTGTGCGTCACCGCCAAGGGCAAGCCCATCAAGGCCAAGACCATCGGCCAGCAGAAGTATGTGGACGCCATCAAGAACAACACCGTTACCCTGGGGGTTGGCCCCGCCGGCACCGGCAAGACCTATCTGGCGGTGGCGGCGGCGGTGGCCGCCTTCCGGGAGAAACAGATCAACCGCATCATCCTGACACGGCCCGCCGTGGAGGCCGGGGAGCGGCTGGGCTTTCTCCCCGGCGATTTGCAATCTAAAGTTGATCCCTACCTGCGGCCCCTGTACGACGCCCTCTTTGACATGCTGGGGGCGGAGACCTACCAGAAGTACCTGGAGCGGGGCAACATCGAGGTGGCCCCTCTGGCCTATATGCGCGGCCGCACCCTGGACGACAGCTTCATTATTCTGGACGAGGCCCAGAACACCAGCCGGGAGCAGATGAAGATGTTCCTGACCCGTCTGGGCTTCGGCTCCAAGATCGTCATCACCGGCGACGTGACCCAAATCGACCTGCCGGGGGACAAGGTGTCCGGTCTGAAGGAGGCCATGCGGGTGCTGAAGGGCGTGGAGGACATCGCCATCTGCTCCCTGACCGGGGCGGACGTGGTGCGCCATGTCATCGTCCAGCGGATCATCAAGGCCTACGAGGAGGACGAGCAGCGGCGGAACGCCAAAAAGAAGTGAGAGGAGAGACCGGCGGATGAAGCTCATTTTCTGGGGGATCCTGTTCCTGTTTCTGGATTTCAGCATCACCATCGGGAACAGCTCCATCTCCATTCTGCCCGCTTTCGCAGGGTATATCATGATCTATGTGGGGATGGGCAGAGTATCTGAATGCAGAACTTATGGAGCCGCCCGCCCGATGATCAGATGGGCCGCGGCCTGCGCCGCTGTGATCTGGGTGCTGAACTGCCTGGGCGTGCTGCATGACGGTTTCCTGTCCGCCCTGGGCAGCGCGGTCAGCATCGCGCTTCAGCTGTTCACCACCTATCACATCGCCAGGGGCGTTCTGGAGCTGGAGCAGGGCGGAGAGAGGCCGCTGAACGGGAGCAAGCTGATGACGGCCTGGAGGGTGGTGCTGGTGAGCCTGGTCCTGAGCCAGGTGCTGGCCTGGCTGGGCGTGGGCATACTGGCCATGCTGGCCCTGCTGGTGTTCCTGGGGGCGGCCGTCTGCTACACCGTCCTGTTTTACGGCGCCTGGAAAGCCTGCGAGGGCTGAGCGGACAGGCCTTGCGGCGTTTCCGGGCGCGCCGGGGTCATCACGCCCCACGCAAGGACTATGGCCGCACCGATGCGCGGGCGGTCAACCGATAAGGAGGAATCATCATGCTGGAATTCAAATTTGACACCCAACTGCTCATTGAGGGCTGCACCGTGGACGAGGACGGCGTGGACGCCTACATCCAGGAGCATTTCAAGGGCGACTGCCTGCTGGTGGTGGGGGACGAGGAGATCATGAAGCTCCACTTTCACACCAACGAGCCCTGGAAGCTGCTGGAGTACTGCGCCGGCCTGGGCGACATCTTCGACATCGTGGTGGAGAATATGGAGCGGCAGGAGAACGGCCTGCAGGGGTGAGCGCCATGGAACACAACATCATCATCTCCGCCGAGACCCAGGTGCCGGAGGGCGTGGAGGAGGAGCTGGAAAGAGTCATCTCCGCCGCCCTGGCCGCCGAGGGGGTGGAGCTGCCCTGCGAGATCAATGTGCTGCTCACCGACGATGAGGGCATTCACCAGATCAATCTGGATATGCGGGGGGTGGACAGGCCCACCGACGTGCTGTCCTTTCCCATGTTCGACCTGGCGCCGGGGGAGCATCCCGGCGAGGAGGACGCCGACCCCGCCACCGGGCTGGTACCTCTGGGGGATATGTGCATCTCCCTGGAGCGGGCGGCGGCCCAGGCGGAGGAGTTTGGCCACAGCCTTCAGCGGGAGGTGTGCTACCTGACCGTCCACTCCGTGCTGCATCTGCTGGGCTACGACCACCTGGACGAGGGCCCCATGAAGGCCCGGATGCGGGAGCGGGAGGAGGCCATTCTGGGCCAGCTGGGCATCGGGCGATGAACGCGCGGAAGAGACTGCGGCTGGAGGGGTACGATTACGCCGGGAGCGGCGGCTACTTTGTCACGTTCTGCACCAAGGACCGTGAAGAACTGCTGTCCGATATCCGCGTAGGGCCCGATGCCCTCATCGGGCCGCAGGTGGAACTTACCCCTTGTGGAAAGCTGGTGGAGGAGGCCATTCTTGGCGCGGCGGAGACCTATCCCAATGTGGAGATACCGTGTTACGCGATCATGCCCAATCACGTTCATTTGTTGGTAATGATCGAAAACGGCCCGATGGGGGCATCGGGCCCTACGCTGGGCATGGTGGTGCGAAGCATCAAGACGCGGGCCACCCGGACCATGGGGAGCCCCATTTGGCAGGAGAAATTCTACGACCACGTCATCCGAAACTATGATGACTACCTCCGCGTGTGGAACTACATCGACACCAACCCCGCCCGGTGGGCGGAGGACGAATACTATACAGCTCAAGAAAGTTGAGGATCATCTGTTATGTCAACCATCAAAAAATCCGGAATCATCACCATCTGCGGGCGGCCCAATGTGGGCAAGTCCACCCTGACCAACACCCTGGTGGGGGAGAAGGTGGCCATCGTCTCCTCCAAGCCCCAGACCACCCGCAACCGCATCTGCGCCGTGCTCAACCGGGGGGACACCCAGTTCGTGTTCGTGGACACGCCCGGCCTCCACAAGGCCCGCACCCGCCTGGGAGACTACATGGTGGATGTGGTGCGCAAATCCGTGGCCGACGTGGACGGGATCATGCTGCTGGTGGAGCCCATCGACCACATCGGCCAGGCCGAGGAGGAGCTTATCGGACGCATCAGGACCCTGGGCGCGCCGGCGGCCCTGGTGATTAACAAGATCGACACCATCGAAAAGGAAAAGCTGCTGTCGGTGATGGCGGTGTACGGCGCGGCCTATGACTGGGATGCGGTGGTCCCCATCTCCGCCCAGACCGGCGAGGGGGTGGAGGAGCTGCTGGAGGTGCTGGCTAAATGGATCCCCGAGGGACCCCAGCTCTTCCCCGAGGACGTGGTCACCGACCAGCCCGAGCGCCAGATCATGGCGGAGATCGTCCGGGAGAAGCTGCTGCGCAACCTGGACAAGGAGATCCCCCACGGCACCGCCGTGGAGGTGACCAGGTTCTCCCAGCGGGACGACGACATCATTGACTGCCATGTGACCATCTACTGTGAGAAGGAGTCCCACAAGGGCATTATCATCGGCAAGGGGGGCGCCATGCTCAAGAAGATCTCCACCCAGGCCCGGCAGGACATGGAGGCCTTCATGGGGGCCAAGGTGTACCTGGAGACCTGGGTAAAGGTCAAAGAAAACTGGCGGGACAATCCCGCGGCCATCCAGAATTTCGGTTACACGCAGGACTGACGGGACACGGCTGAGCTGACGCCAGTTTTCTTGCGAGCGGGAGCGAGCCGCGCCGCAAGGCGCGTCCAAGCGTTTTGCGAAGCAAAACCTTGAAATCGGCGGAATTCAGTTCCGGCGATTTGAATGGAATAAAGGGGTCCCCGCGAAATGATAATTTCGTGGGGCAAACTGGCGGGACAATCCCGCGGCCATCCAGAACTTCGGATATACCCAGGACTGATTTTCCAGACATAATCCCGGCCTGAGGGGCAACTCTAACCGTGAGGATTGGGGGTGCCGTTTCGTGAAAAGGGACGATTATTGGGAGCTGTTCTGGCTCAGCGGTCTGCCGGAGGCGTGGATGATGAGCAGCCGGTCCCGGGGCGACCTGAACGCCGCTGACCGGACCGCCAAGACCCTGCCCCACGGGGGGACCGGCCTGCCCCGGGAGGCGGAGGAGCTCTGCCAGAAAAAGGAGGAGCAGGGGGCGGCGGAAGTGCCCGGACCGTCCCTGACCGGAGAATGAGCACACCGCGCGGCTCCGGCCGCGCTACATAACATAGGAGCGAGTATGCATCTGACCACCAAGGGCCTCGTGCTGCGCGAGGTCAACTACAAGGAATCGGATAAGATCCTGACCGTCCTCACCCAGGAGGAGGGCAAGCTGACGGTGTCGGCCCGGGGCTGCCGCAAAAAGGGCAGCCCCATCGCTGCCGCCAGCCAGCTGCTGGTGTGGTCGGAGCTGACCCTGTATGAGTACCAGGGCCGCTGGGCCGTCAAGGAGGCCCTGACCGAGCGGCAGTTCGACGGGGTGCGCGCCGACCTGGACAAGCTGTCCCTGGCCAGCTACTTCGCCGAGGTCACCGAGGCCCTGTGTGAGGAGGGCCAGCCGGAGCCGGGCCTGCTCTCCCTCATCCTGAACAGCCTTCACGCCCTGGAAAAGCTGGCCCTGCCCGCCTCGCTCATCAAGACCGCCTTCGAGTGGAAGGCCATGGCCCTGGCGGGGTACGAGCCCATGGCGGACGCCTGCGCCGTCTGCGGCCGGGAGATGCCGGAGGAGCCCCGCGTCAACCTGTCCGCCGGCGTGCTCCACTGCGCTGCCTGCCGGGAGGGGGCGGGTGAGGGTATCTCCATGCCCCTGACCCCCGCGGGGCTGGCCGCCCTGCGGCATTTCCTGTGGGGGGACCCCAAGCGGCTGTTCTCCGTGTCGCTGGACGGCCAGTCTCTGGAGCGGCTGGGCGACGCCTCCGAGGCCTACCTGATGACCCAGCTGGAGCGGGGCTTCCGCACCCTGGATTTCTACAAGTCCATTCAGACCTGAAGCAAGGCGCGGACCGCTGCGGCCCGCGCCATTTTTTGGGATTTACGCCGAAAACTTGCACAAAAAGCCGTTCTGTGGTATGATATTTGCAATAAAAAATGACGGCGGGACGGCGCCGGGAGAGAGGGCAGCTGGGAATGGAACTGAATCTGACGCAAAAGCAGACCCAGACTCTGTCGCCTCAGATGGTGCAGTCCATGGAGATCCTCCAGATGAGCTCTCAGGAGCTGCTGGAGTACATCGACACGGCGGTGCTGGAGAACCCCGTTCTGGAGCGGGAGGAGTGCGGCCGGGAGGAGGAGGGCCGGGAGCTGCGGCGCAAGCTGGAGTGGCTGGAGTCCACCGACCCCCAGAACCGCCTGTACCACCGGCAGGACGCGGAGGAGGACGATGATCCCCTGCGGAATTACGGCACGGCGGCGGATCAGGAGGAGACGCTGTGCGCCCACCTGATGGCCCAGCTCGACGGGCTGAAGCTGCCGCCGGAGCTGCGGCGGGCGGCGGTGTTTCTCATTGAGAGCCTGAACCGCCGGGGCTGGCTGGACGAGGAGCTGCCCGCTCTGGCCGCGGCCCTGGGTTGCCCGGAGAAGCTGATGGCCCGGGCGCTGGAGGCGGTGCAGTCTCTGGAGCCCGCCGGCGTGGCCGCCCGGAACCTGAGCGAGTGCCTGCGCCTGCAGCTGGTCCGGCAGGAGCCGGTGGACCGGCTGGCGCTGAAGATCGCCGACGGCTATCTGGAGGCCCTGGCCAGAGGCCGCTATGGGCTGATCGCCCGGGAGCTGAAGGCGGACCCCGAGGAGGTGCGGGCCGCCTGCGGGCGAATCCGGAGCCTGGACCCGGTGCCGGGGGCCGGCTTTGCCGGAGGGGAGGCGCCCTCCTACATCAACCCGGACATTCTGGTCATTACCCACCCCGACCACTTCGAGGTGGCGGTCAACGACGGGGAGCTGCCTGCACTGCGGGTCAGCGGCTATTACACCCGCCTGCTGAAGGAGGAGAACGACCGCCAGGTGCAGGAGTACCTGACGGACAAGGTGCGTCAGGCCAAGTGGGTGGTGCGGGCCATTGAACAGCGCCGGTCCACCCTGCTGTCCTGCGCCCAGTGCATCGTGGAGCGCCAGGGGGACTTCTTCCGCCGTGGGCCGGGCCATCTGGTGCCTATGACGCTGGCGGATGTGGCCGGCCAGCTGGAGGTCCATGAGTCCACGGTGAGCCGGGCGGTGCGGGACAAGTACCTCCAGTGCGCCGTGGGGACCTATCCCCTGAGCTACTTTTTCTCCCGGGGGCTGGGCGCGGCCGGCCAGGAGGAGGACGGTACCTCCCCCGACGCGGCCCGGGCGCTGCTGAAGGAGCTGATCGCCGGGGAGGACAAGAGCCGCCCCCTGTCCGACCAGCAGCTGTGCCGGCTCATGGAGGAGCGGGGCTGCCGCCTGGCCCGCCGGACAGTGGCCAAGTACCGGGACGAACTGAACATCCCCAGCACCGCCGGACGGCGGCAGCATGAGTGACGGAGACCGCCCGGGGCCAAACGGCTCCGGGCGGTTGCTTTATGGGCAAAAACGGAGTATAATCATCAATACCAAATCAATCTGAAACAGTCTGGAGATCACCGCCATGACCGAACTGATCGAAAAATCCATCCACACCCTGGAACTGCCCCGGGTGCTGGCCATGCTGGCCGATGAGGCCGCCACCGAGGAGGGCCGGGAGAACTGCCTGAAGCTGCGCCCCACCTCCGTCCGCAGCGAGGCCGCCCGGCTGCAGAGCCAGACCTCCGCTGCCTTTGACCTGCTGGTGAAGAACGGCACGCCCGCCCTCAGCGGCATCCGGCCGGTGGCGGCGGCCCTCCAGCGGGCCGACCGGGGCGGCGCCCTGAACACCCGGGAGCTGCTGGACATCGCCCAGGTGCTCCGCTGCGCCCGGTCCGTCCGGGAGTACGGCTGCGGCGAGCGGGAGAAAAAGACCGTGCTGGACGGCTATTTTGAGAGCCTGACGGCCAACCGATTCCTGGAGGAGAAGATCACCGGCTCCATCCTCAGCGAGGACGAGATCGCCGACTCCGCCTCCCCCGAGCTGGCGGACATCCGCCGCCACATCCGGGCGGCGGCGGGGAAGGTGCGGGACGTGCTCAACCGGCTCATCTCCTCCAACCAGGCTAAGTATTTGCAGGACGCCATCATCACCATGCGGGGCGGGCGCTATGTGGTGCCCGTGAAGAGCGAGCACAAAAACGAGATCCCCGGCCTGGTCCACGACGTGTCCGGCTCCGGCGGCACCTTCTTCATCGAGCCCATTGGCGTGGTCAACGCCAACAACGAGCTGAAGGAGCTGGAACTGAAGGAGCAGAAGGAAATCGAGCGCATCCTGGCGGAGCTGTCTGCCGACTGCGCCGGGTTCAAGGAGAGCATCGAGGACGACTACCGCACCCTCATCACCCTGGACGGTATCTTCGCCCGGGCCAAGCTGTCCTCCAAGATGGGGGGCATGGAGCCGGTGCTGGGGGACTATATCGAGCTGAGAAAGGCCCGCCACCCCCTGCTGGACCCCAAGACCGCCGTGCGCAACGACCTGTACCTGGGCAAAGACTTCGACACCCTGGTCATCACCGGCCCCAACACCGGCGGTAAGACCGTGACCCTCAAGACCCTGGGCCTGCTGACCCTCATGGCCCAGTGCGGCCTGCACATACCCGCCTCCGACGGCTCCGTCATCCGGGTGTGCTCCGCCGTGCTGGCGGACATCGGGGACGAGCAGTCCATCGACCAGTCCCTGTCCACCTTCTCCTCCCACATGGTGAACATCGTGTCCATTCTGGAGCAGGCCGACGACGAGAGCCTGATCCTGTTTGACGAGCTGGGAGCGGGCACCGACCCGGTGGAGGGCGCGGCTCTGGCCGCCGCCATCATCGAGTCCGCCCGGGGCATGGGCGCCCGGGTGGCCGCCACCACCCACTACGCCGAACTGAAGGTGTACGCCATGTCCACCCCCGGGGTGGAGAACGCCTCCTGCGAGTTCGACGTGGAGACCCTGGCCCCCACCTATAAGGTGCTCATCGGCATCCCCGGCAAGTCCAACGCCTTCGCCATCTCCCGGCGGCTGGGCCTGCCCGACTATATCATCCAGAAGGCCGCCGACCGCATCGACGCGGAGAATGTGCGCTTTGAGGATGTGCTGTCCCAGTTGGACATCCAGCGCCAGGCCATGGAGAAGGAGCGGGAGCAGGCCGCCAGACTGCGCCGGGACATGGAGGAGGCCAAGGCCCAGGCCGACCAGTACCGCTCCCGCATCGAGGAAGAGCGGCGGAAGGCCACGGAAAAGGCCCAGGCGGAGGCCAGGGCCATCATCCAGGAGGCCAGGGACGCCGCCGACAGCGTGTTCAAAGAGCTCAACGAGATGCGCCGCCGCCAGGAGGAGGCCCGGGAGTGGGTGGACGACAACGACCAGCGGGCCGAGCTGCGCCGCCGCCTGAACGAGGCGGAGGACGCCGCCGGAGGTCCGGCGGAGGAGCTGCCCCCTCCGCCTCCCACCCGGGACGCCGTGGCAGGGGACACGGTGGAGCTGGTCAAAACGGGCACCCAGGCCGAGGTGGTGGCCGTCAACAGGGACGGCACCCTCCAGCTCCAGGCGGGCATTCTGAAGCTGAAGGCCCGGCAGGACGAGGTGCGGGTGCTGGAGGAGGTCACCGCCCGGAAAAAGCAGAGCGAGAAGGACAAGAAACGCCACGCCGCCGCGGCCGTACAGCGGCCGGTCCGTCTGGCGGCGGCCAAGGCGGAGCTGGACCTGCGGGGCATGATGGTGGACGAGGCCCTGGGGGCGGTGGACCTGTTTCTGGACAGTGCCCTCATGGGCAAGCTGGAGACGGTGACCATCATCCACGGCAAGGGCACCGGCGCCCTGCGCAAGGCGGTGCGGGCCCATCTGAAGCAGAGCCGCTATGTAAAGGACTTCCGCCCCGGCGTCTACGGCGAGGGAGAGGACGGAGTTACAGTGGTGACGCTGAAGTAACAGGGGCCGTTCCGCATCAAAATATCAAAAAGCTCAGCCCGATTTGTGCAAAATGTGGTTGACGATAAGGTGCAAATTTGGTATTCTTAGTATAGTGAATGTGGTGATCTGTTTTGCGGCAGCACCCGAATATGGAAAGTATGGAGGGAATCATTCATGTTTATGAAGGAAACCGTCGTTAATAACCAGGTTGGCTTGCATGCCCGTCCGGCCACATTCTTCATCCAGAAGGCCAACGAGTACAAGAGCTCCATTTGGGTGGAGAAAGATGAGCGCCGCGTGAACGCCAAGAGCCTGCTGGGCGTCCTCTCTCTGGGGATCGTGAAGGGCACCTCCATTACCCTGATCGGCGATGGCCCCGACGAGGAGGCCGCCATCAACGCGCTGGTGGAGCTGATCAACTCCGATTTCTCCGAGTAATTGACCGCGATTGAGAAAGGCGCCGCGTCCGCGGCGCCTTTTTTATTAGAAGCGCGGAGGGTAGGCGCGCGTCGCGAACAGGCGAGGCGTGACAGGTGGAAGCCGGGGCGGCCACATGGGGCCGCTCCTCTGGCGTGACGGACGGTGCGGCGAAGGGAAAGGAGCGTGCAACCTTGACATTTGAAGAACTGCGGGACAAGGCCCACGCCCTGCCGCTGAAGCCCGGCGTGTATATCATGCAGGACGCCAAAAACACGGTGATCTACGTGGGCAAGGCCAAGGCTCTGAAAAACCGGGTGAGCCAGTACTTCCAGGACCAGTCCCGCCACAATGAAAAGACCCGGGCCATGGTGGCCCAGATCGACCACTTCGACGTCATTGTAGTCCAGTCGGAGTTCGAGGCCCTGGTGCTGGAATGCGCCCTCATCAAGCGCCACCAGCCCCACTACAACATCCTGCTGAAGGACGACAAGGGCTATCCCTATATCCGCCTGTCCGTCCAGGAGGAGTACCCCCGGTTCTCCCTGGCGGCCAGGGCCGCCGACGACGGCGCCCGGTATTTCGGACCCTACGGCAGCCGGGGGGCCAGCCAGGGCATCATCGACGCCCTGCGGGAGGCGCTGAAGCTGCCCTCCTGCAGCCGGAAATTCCCCCGGGACATCGGGAAGGAGCGCCCCTGCCTCAACTACCATATGGGCCTGTGCGAGGGCTACTGCCGCCCCCAGATGGACCAGTCCCAGTACCGCCGCTCCATGGAGCAGGCCGTCCGTCTGCTGGAGGGCAAGCTGGATGAGGTGGTGGACGACCTGACCGGGGAAATGGAGCAGGCGGCGGAGGAGCTGGCCTTTGAAAAGGCGGCCCAGCTCCGGGACCGCATCGCCGCCATCCGGCTGCTGTCCAAGCGGCAGAAGGCGGTGGCCGGCTCCCTGGCGGACACCGACGTGGTGGGCTACCACCGGGGCGAGGCCAAGAGCTGCTTCGTGGTGCTCCACTATGTGGACGGCGAGCTGGCCGCCAAGGACTGGGAGCTGCTGACCGTTCCGCTGGACGAGGAGGAGCGGGAGACGGTGGCCGCCCTGGCCGCCCAGTATTACAGCGGCCGGGGGGCGCTGCCCCGGCAGATCCTGCTGCCCTGCGACATCGAGGAGCGGGCGGAGCTGGCCCGGATGCTCACCGAGGCGGTGGGCCGCAAGGTGGAGGTGCTGACGCCCCAGCGGGGGGCCAAGATGGACCTGGTGCGCCTGGCCAACGAGAACGCCGCCGAGGAGGTGGAGCGGGCCACCACCGCCGAGGAGCGCCGCTCCAGGCTCACCGGGCTGCTGGGGGAGCTGCTGGGGCTGGAGACCCCGCCCCGGCGCATCGAGGCCTTTGACATTTCCAACACCGGCAGCGCCGACATCGTAGCCTCCATGACCGTCCACATCGACGGGAGGCCATTGAAGCGGGACTACCGACATTTCAAGCTGAAGGACATGGCCCACGCCGACGACTACGCCTCCATGAAGCAGGTGGTGGAGCGGCGGTTCCGGCGCTACCTGGACGGGGACGAGAAGTTCGGGGACCTGCCCGACCTGCTGCTCATCGACGGCGGCACGGGCCAGGTGCGGGCCGCCCTGGAGGCGCTGGACCAGGTGGGGCTGACCATACCCGTCTACGGCATGGTGAAGGATGACCGGCACCGCACCCGGGCTCTGGCGGCCGCCGACGGCCGGGAGATCGGCATACAGCAGACCCCGGCCCTGTTTGCCATGGTGGGCCGCATCCAGGAGGAGACCCACCGCTTTGCCATTGAATTTCACCGGCAGCAGCAGGCCGCCCACCTGAAGGGTTCCGCCCTGGACGGCATACCCGGCGTGGGGCCCAAGCGCAAGGCCGACCTGCTGAAGCGTTTCAAGAGCGTGAAGGCCGTGAAGGCGGCCACGCTGGAGGAGCTGGCGGCGGCGGTGCCCGCGAACACCGCCCGGTCAGTGTACGACTATTTTCACCAAGGAAAGGATTGACCGCCATGCGTGTCATCACAGGCTCAGCCAAGGGCAAGCGGCTGAAGGAGCTGCCCGGTCTGGACACCCGCCCCACCACCGACCGGGTGAAGGAGGGGCTGTTCAACATCATCCAGTTCGACATCGAGGGCCGGCGGGCCCTGGACCTGTTCGCAGGCACCGGCCAGCTGGGCATCGAGTGCCTGTCCCGGGGGGCGGCGCACTGCGACTTTGTGGACGCGGCCCCGGCGGCCATGAAGGTCATCCGGGATAACGTGTCCGCCTGCCGCATGGAGGACCGGGCCGCCTTTTACCAGAAGGACTTTGCCGCCTTCCTGAGAACGGTCCGGGGGCGGTACGACCTGATCTTTCTGGACCCGCCCTACGCCTCGGGCAACCTGGAGCGGGCGCTGGAGATCATCACCGAGATTGACATTGTGTCCGGAAATGGTATAATGATATGCGAAACTCCGGCGGACCACGTGCTGCCGGACCTGCCCGGCTTTGAAAAGAGTGGGGACTACCGGTACGGCAAGATCAAGCTGACGCTGTACCGCAGGAGTGTGTAGTATGAGACGAGCCATCTACCCCGGCAGCTTCGATCCGGTGACCCTGGGGCACCTGAACATCATCAAGCGGGCTGCCGCCATGTTCGACGAGCTGATCGTGCTGGTCAGCGTCAACTCCAGCAAGAGCGCCGGCATGTTCACGCCGGAGGAGCGGGTGGAGCTGATCCGCCGGGTGACGGAGGACATCCCCAATGTGCGGGTGGACTGCTGCCATGAGCTGCTGGCGGAGTACGCCCGCCGCAACCGGGCCCGGGTGCTGGTGAAGGGCCTGCGGGCGGTGTCCGACTACGAGGCGGAGATCCAGATGGCCATGCTCAACGCCAAGCTGTACTCAAAGCTGGACACCGTGTTCCTGTATACCAGCCCGAAATACGCCTATCTGAGCTCCACTGTGGTCAAGGAGATGGCCCGGTACGGGGCGGACCTGTCCGACTTCGTGCCCCGGCAGATCATCGGAGATGTGCAGGAGAGGGCCCAGTCTATAACGGAGAAAAAGGAGAGATAACCATGGCTACTGCGGTAAATGAACTGCTGGATATGCTGTTTGATATGATCGATGAGGCCAAGAACGCCCCCCTCAGCAGCGACAAGTGCGTCATCGAGCGGGACAAGGCCCTGGATCTGGTGGAGGACATCAAGGCCCAGTTCCCCGTGGAGCTGGCGGAGGCCAGAAAGATCCTCAACGCCCGCAGCGAGTATGTGGCCGCCGCCAAGCGGGAGGCCGACGAGATCCGCAAGCGGGCGGAGATCGAGGCCAACCAGATGGTCAGCGAGGCCCAGGTCATGAACCAGGCCCGCCAGAAGGCCAACGAGCTGATGGCCCAGGCCGAACAGAAGGCCAAGGAGGTGCGCCGCTCCGCCAACGAGTACTGCGAGGATGTGCTCCGCCGGGCGGAGGAGGCCCTGGCCGACGCCCACGAGGAGATGCGCCAGACCCATACCCGGTTCCGTACGGCCATGGGCACCGCTCCTTCTGCCGCCCCCGCCGCCAACCCCCGGCTGTACGACGCCGAGGCGGACAACTGAAGAACGCAAAAGGACGCCTGCCGCGACGATCGCGGCAGGCGTCCTTTTTGTATATTCAGGGACTTTACTCGCTCCGCAGGGCCTCCACCGGGTCCTTCCGGGCGGCCACCCGGGAGGGGATCAGGCCGGAGATGATGGTGAGAATCATGCTGATGAGCACCAGGATGACTGCGCCCTTCACAGGCAGGGTGGCGTTCAGACCCACCAGGCCGGTGTAGTGCAGCAGAATGGCGTTGATGGGGATGGTCAGCAGCAGGGTGATCAGGATGCCGATGAGGCCGGCGCACAGGCCCACGATGAGGGTCTCGGCGTTGAACACCCGGGACACGTCCCGCTTGGAGGCGCCCACGGCCCGGAGAATGCCGATCTCCTTGGTGCGCTCCTGGACGGAGATGAGGGTGATGATGCCGATCATGATGGAGGACACCACAAGGGAGATGGACACAAAGGCGATGAGCAGGTAGCTGATGCCGCTGATGATGGAGGTGATGGAGCTCATGAGCAGGGCCACATAGTCGGTGTAGGTGAGCTGATCCTCCTCGGCCACGCCGTCATTGTACTCCTGAATCAGGTCGGCGATCTGGTCCTTCTCCTTGAAGGTGTTGGCGTAGATGCTGATGGCGGAGGGGTCGGCCAGATCCACATAGCCCAGCAGCTCCAGGTTCTCCTCATAGGTGGCGTTGGAGAACGTGGGGGGCATGTAGTGGTCGTACAGGTAGTCATACTGCTGGGCGGTGAAGGGGGTCAGGCCCATGTAGGCCAGAACGGCCTCGTCGCCGGCCAGGACGGTGTCCAGAATGCCGGACAGCTGCTCCTGGCTCATGGCGGCCAGCTGACCCTCCACGGCGGCGGCGTACTGCTCCCGCACCTGCTCGGCCACGGCCTCCTCCACCCGGGAGAACAGCTCCTCGTCGCTCATCTCCGAGATATAGCCGGCCACGGTGGAGGCGTCCACCCCCATCTCGCCGGCGTACTGCCGGACGATCATCTCCTCGATGTCCGCCCGGGTCAGGCCGGCCATCTGCTGCTCCACCACGGAGGACACATATTCATCGTCCGCCTGGCCCATTACGTCCATGTAGGCGGCGGCTTTCTCCTGGTCGGACAGGGTAGAGAGGTGCCCGGTAATGGCGGCGGCTTTCTCCTCATCGGAGGGTTCCTCCTCCTCGCCGGTGGCGAAGGGCAGGCCGGTGAACACGTCCACGGTGTCGTCCGCCATCTGCTCGGCCACGATGTCCATGGCGGCGGTGGTCTCAATGGCGTAGGTGGTCAGGGCGTGGGTGTAGCCGATGGCGCCGGTGACCATGGTGGAGGTGGCCTCCTCGTTGGGCCGGGCGATGCCCACCACCTTCAGGGTGGTGCCCACGTCGGAGCTGTTATACAGCAGCTCCATGCCCGCGTCGGTGGCGGACATGTCCACATAGGCGCCGGAGGCAGCGTCATAGCGGTAGGCCTCCGCGGGGAGGATGAGCTTGAAGGTGGTGGTACACAGTTCCTCGTAGTCCCAGCTCTGCTGCTTGCTCTCCACCTCCTCGCCCCGGGCCATGGCGGCCATGGTGTCGTTCATCTCCTGGGAGGAGATGAGCCCCAGGGCGTACAGCATCAGGTCGGAGATCTCGTTATGGGAATCCACGAACAGGACGACCTCGTCATAATTTTCCGGCCAGCTGCCGTAGAGCAGGTCGTACTGGTCCTTCACCTGCTGCCCCACCAGCTCGCCATCCTCGCCCGTAAGCAGCTCCTCCCACACATCCATGCGCTCATACATGGAGCCCATGGAGGAGTTGAAGAAGGAGGAGTAGTCGCCGCCGTACATGGCGGCCATGGCCTGCTGCATCAGGGCCATCACGTCGCTTTTGATGACGGTGCCGCCGGCGTCCTCGGTGTAGATGTCGAAATCGAAGTCATAGCTGTAATGGATAGAGGCCAGGTCGGCGATCCCGCCGCCTCCGGCGTCCAGATATTCCTTGAATGCCTTCAGGTTGTTGGTGGAGGTCTCCGCGTTGAGCATGGAGTCCATCATGTCGAACATGACGGAGGAGGAGTAGACCCGGTCCAGGTCATGCTCTCCCCCCTCGCCCCCCTGGTGGGCGCCCATGAGGGAGACCATCATGGAGGTCATGTCCACCGATTCCGCCTGGATGGTGATGGGGTAGCTGGACAGGGTGTCCTGCTGCACCTGGTCGATGTAGCTGTTGATGCCGGTGGACAGGGCCAGGATGAGGGCGATGCCGATGATGCCGATGGAGCCGGCAAAGCTGGTGAGAACGGTGCGCCCCTTCTTGGTCATCAGGTTGTTGAGAGACAGGGACAGGGCGGTGCCGAAGGACATGGAGGTCTTTTTGCCCGCCCTGGCCTTCTTGCCGGTGAGGGCGGGGGCCTGCTCCTCAGAGTGGTAGGGGTCGGAGTCGCCGATGACCAGGCCGTCCTTCAGCTTGATGATTCGGGTGGAATACTGCTCGGCCAGCTCCGGGTTGTGGGTGACCATGATGACCAGCCGGTCCTGAGCCACCTCCTTCAGCAGCTCCATGACCTGGACGGAGGTCTCGCTGTCCAGGGCGCCGGTGGGCTCGTCGGCCAGGAGGATGTCCGGGTCGTTGATGAGGGCCCGGGCGATGGCCACCCGCTGCATCTGGCCGCCGGACATCTGGCTGGGCTTCTTGTCCAGCTGGTCCCCCAGACCTACCTTCTCCAGGGCCTCCTTGGCCCGGCGGCGGCGCTCGGCCTTGGACACGCCGGCCAGGGTCAGGGCCAGTTCCACATTGGCCAGCACGGTCTGATGGGGGATCAGGTTGTAGCTCTGGAACACGAAGCCCACCGAGTGGTTGCGGTAGGTGTCCCAGTCGCTGTCGGTGTACTCCTTGGTGGAGCGGCCGTTGATGATCAGGTCGCCGCTGGTGTAGCGGTCCAGGCCGCCGATGATGTTCAGTGTGGTGGTCTTGCCGCAGCCGGAGGGGCCCAGAATGGACACGAACTCGTTCTCCCGGAACTCCAGGTCGATCCCCCGCAGGGCGTCCACCACGTTGTCGCCCACCACATAGCTCTTGCGGATGTTGGTCAGTTTCAGCATTGCGTTTGGTCTCCTTTGATCTGTTCGTTGAAATAGTCCAGCGCCTGGTTGGCGGCGCGGAAGCCGCGGATAATGTCCTCCTGAATCTGGGGCGGCATCTGCTTCAGCATCTGCTCATATCGGGCCATCCTGGCCTTCAGCCGGGCCAGGGTCTCCTCCCCCTGGGCGGTCAAGGCCAGAGTGACCACCCGCTCATCCCGGGAACTGCGGGTGCGGGTCAGATAGCCGGCCCGCTCCATCTTCTTGCACAGGGTGGAGGCGTTGGCCCGGCCGATATGGGCCTCCTGGCTGATGTCGCCCACAGTGGTCTCCCCCCGGGACACCTGGAGCAGCACCAGCGCCTGCAGCGGCGTCAACCCCTCATCCTGGACCAGAGGGTCCACCAGACGGGCCATCTTTGCCTTGAACCGCTGAAAAATGTCCAGAGCGCACAGGTTCTCGCTCTCTCCCATGATGTGCATACCTCCTTTATGTTTGCTCCACATATATTAGTTTCCACACCTTTTGGTGTCAATATGGGCGGGGCAATGTTCACAGATTGTTTACCCCGGGGACAAACTTCCGACAAAGTGGGGGCGCGGAGGTCAAAAAAGTCCCCGGCCCGCAGCGGGCCGGGGAGGGATCGGGCTGTTTACTTTCGCTTTCTCCCGGACAGGGCAAAGCCCAGGAAGGTGCCGCACAGGCCGCCCACGATGTGGGTGAGCTGGGAGATGTTGTCGTCCTTGAAGATGGCGTCCCACAGCTCACCGCCCAGGTAGCACACGGCCACCAGGATGAGGGTGATGGGGATGACGCCGTTTCGCACGCCGCCGAAGGAGGACAGCAGGATCATCATAAACACGATGCCCGAGGCCCCCAGCAGGGCGGAGCCGGGGAAGAACACGAACTGGATGATGCCGGACACCAGGGCGGTGAACAGGATGGCCCACAGCACGTTCCAGCTGCCGAACCGGTCCTCCAGGTTGGGCCCCAGCACCAGGATGAGCACGATGTTGCCGATGTAGTGGGCGTAGCCGCTGTGGCCCAGCACATGGCCGAAGAAGCGGAACCAGGCCAGGGGATCGGCCAGGGAGCAGCGGTACACCGAGAACAGGTGGTAGGTGGTCCAGCCGTTGGTGATGCTGCCCAGGAACAGGGCGATGAGGGCCAGCAGGGCGAAGGTCAGGGAGACCGGGGCGTTGTAGGACAGCTTCAGGGTGGGGCGGTTCATATTACGGGCCATATCGGTTCACCTCAGAATTGGTATACGACATTGTGTCGCAGCTTGTCGAAAAACCTCGTAGAGTTTCGCCGCCCAGCGGCGAAATAAATTGAAATTGATTTTCTCCGGCGACATGTGCGTCGGAGAAAATACTTCTCAGGCCGCAAGCGTGGGATTTGTCCGCCTTCACCGGACAAATCCTGCGACGCAGCGGACTGCAAAGAATTGTCGGAAAAGGCGAAGCCTTTTTCGACAGTCTCATTATACCTGTTTTTTCTCAAAAAGAAAAGGGCAAATCACACATTCCACAGCATGGGCTTCCCCTCCCGGTCCAGCAGGGGGGTGAGGCCGCCGGCGTTGCCGTTCTGGACGAACAGGTACTGCACTCCGGTGGCGGTGTCCAGCAGCACCTGGCAGTAGGGGCCGAAGCCGCCGCCGTGCTCCTGGACCACCTCAAACCGTTTCTCTTTTGCCATGACTTATTCCTCCGTTTCCAGCAGTTTTTTCATATCCTCCGGCAGCGGGGCCTCCAGAGAGAGCCGCGCTCCTGTGATGGGATGGGTCAGCTCCAGGCGCCAGGAGTGGAGGGCGGGGCGGGGGATGAGGGCGCTGTTCCCGGTGCCGTAGAGAAAGTCCCCGGTGAGGGGATGGCCGATGTGGGCCATGTGGACCCGAATCTGGTGGGTGCGCCCGGTGTCCAGCTCCAGCTCCACCAGGGAGCGGGGGCCGTGGACGGACAGCACCCGGTAGCGGGTGCGGGCGCTCTGCCCGTCGGGGCGCACCTCCCGGGCCAGAAGGGAGCCCTCCGCCGGGGCGATGGGGGCGTCGATGATCCCCTCCCCGGGGGCGGGGCAGCCCTCGCACACTGCCAGGTAGAGTCGGCGGAAGTCCCCGGTGTGGAGCTGGTTTTTCAGCTTCTCCTGGGCGTGGGGGTGCTTGGCGATGACCAGCAGGCCGGAGGTGCCCTTGTCCAGCCGGTGGACCGGGTGGAACCCGGCCCCGTCTCCGGTTTGGCGGTAGTGCCCCATCAGGCAGTTGCCCACCGTGTCGTCAAAGTGGCCGTGGCTGGGATGGACCAGCATCCCCGGGGCCTTGTTGACCACGACCAGATCCTCGTCCTCGTACACGATTTCCAGCGGGCCCTCCGCGGGGACCGGCTGGGCGGCGCCGTCGGGATCGGTGAGCCGGACGGACAGGACTTGTCCCTCCGTTACCCGCCGGCGTACCGTCACCCGCTCCCCGTCCAGGGTGATGCCGTCCTCCAGCCACTTGACCCGCCGCAGCACCGTGCCCGACAGGCCCAGATGCCGCCGAAGCAGGGTGTTCACCTCCGCTCCGGCCAGCTCCGGCGTGATATGCAGCTGCAGGTATCGCACGCCCATAGCGGCGCCTCCCATCAGGCTTTCTCCCCGGGGATCAGGGTGAAAGTGTTTTTCTCATAGCTGAGGATACCTTCCGCCTTCATTTTGGACAGCTCGCCGCTGAGGGCGCTGCGGTCCACATTGAGGTAGTCGGCCAGCTGCTGGCGGTTGAAGGGGATGGTAAACCGGCGGCTGCCGCTCTTCTGTGCCTGTTCGGAGAAATAGGACAGCAGCCGCCCCCGGATGGTCTTGGAGGAGGTGTGCAGGATGCGGCGGGAGAGCAGCAGGTTCTTCCGGGCACAGATCTGCAGCAGGTTCTGGACCAGCCTGCCGCGGAAGGAACAGGCGTCGGCGCGTCCGGCCAGGGCGCGGGCGATCTCCAGAAACAGAATCTGGCTTCTTTCTGCGGCGACCACATTGACGAGCAAGGGCTCCCCGGAAATACAGGCGTAGGTCTCACCGAAAATGGCCCCCGGCTCCACATGGCTGAGGATGCTCTTGTTGCCCCAGATGTCGTCGCTCTCAATGGTGACGCCGCCCCAGAGCACCATGCCGAGGCGCTCCACCGTTTGTCCGGCGTGGCAGATGACTTCGCCCTTTTCATATTCCCGGACAGAGGCGTTCAGGTACCGGAGCAGCTCCTCCGTCTCTTTGGGGGCGGCGCCGCGGAACAGCTCGGTTTTTGTCAGAAATAGAAGGTCCATAAGTTTCCTCTGGCTCTGTTGTTAAAACAACGGACTTGCTGTGTTTATTATGCCATGATAAGTGGGCAAAGGCAAGAAAAAACCAACTGGAGGTATGACATATGATTCGAAAGATCATCCATATTGATGAGGAAAAGTGCAACGGCTGCGGCGCCTGCGCAGCCGCCTGCCACGAGGGGGCCATCGGCATGGTGGACGGCAAGGCCAAGCTGCTGCGGGACGACTACTGCGACGGGCTGGGTGACTGCCTGCCCGCCTGTCCCACCGGGGCCATCACCTTTGTGGAGCGGGAGGCCGCGGCCTACGACGAGGCGGCGGTACGGGCCAATCAGGAGAAGAAAAAGAGCGTTGAGGGCGGAGCTTTACCCTGCGGCTGCCCCGGAAGCCGGTCCCGGGCCATCGGCCGGGAGGACGATGCTCCTGCAGCTCCCGCCGGAGAGCAGCCCTCCCGGCTGCGCCAGTGGCCGGTGCAGATCAAGCTGGTGCCGGTGAACGCCCCCTATTTTGACGGGGCAAGGCTGCTGGTGGCCGCCGACTGTACCGCCTATGCTTACGCCGGATTCCACGAGCGGTTTATCCGGGGTCACATCACCCTGGTGGGCTGTCCCAAGCTGGACGGTGTGAATTATGCGGAAAAGCTGACCGAGATCATCTCGGGCAACGCGATCAAAGAGGTCACTGTGGTGCGCATGGAGGTGCCCTGCTGCGGCGGCATTGAGCACGCCGTCAGAGCTGCCCTGCAGAACAGCGGAAAGTTCATCCCCTGGCAGGTAGTCACCCTGTCCACCGATGGGCGGATTTTGGACTAAAATATGGACAGCTGAGAGTGCCGCCGGGAGTGATCCCGGCGGCGCTTTTTGGACAGGAGAGGGCGGAGCGCGGGGAAGAGTCCGTCTCGATTTTCTTTCCCAATGACACAGACGCCCCGGGGTGTGGTATAATGGTTCAAACCGATGAACGAAGGGGGCGATTTGGTGGAGAGCAGGGAGGAGATCGGCCGTTTGGCGGAGGAGTTTGAGAGCTGCCGGAGAGTTTTACTGGCCTTGGGCGACGAGAACCGCCAGCACCTGATCCTGGAGATGATGGGCATGGGGCAGTGCGGCGGCGTGCGTGTGGGGGACATCACGGAAAAGACCCACCTCTCCCGGCCCGCGGTTTCCCACCACATCCGGATTTTGAAGGACGCTGGTCTTTTGAAGATGCGGCGGGAGGGGACCAAGAACTACTATTACTTTGACGCCGACACGGACGCCATGGACCGGCTCATCCGGATGCTGGTCCACGCGAAAGCCATCATGGAGGGACTGCCCGACCGGAGCGGCGGGGAGTGAACCCGCCGTCAATCACATTTTACGGAGGAATGAGTTATGGATTTGTTGGAAGCCATGAAGGCGCGCCACAGCGTGCGCCAGTACGAGGAGAGACCGCTGGAGCCGGAGCTGGTCTCCGCTCTGCGGGAGGAGATGGAGGCCTGCAACCGGGAGGGCGGGCTGCACATCCAGCTGGTCACCGACGAGCCCAGGGCCTTTGACGGCTTTATGGCCCACTACGGGAAGTTCAGCGGCGTGACCAACTATTTCGCTCTGGTGGGCCCGAAGGGGCCGGAACTGGATGAAAAATGCGGGTATTACGGCGAGCGGCTGGTGCTGAAAGCCCAGCAGCTGGGCCTGAACACCTGCTGGGTGGCCATGAGCTACAGCAAGGTAAAAACGGCCTACACGGTGAACAGCGGGGAGAAGCTGTGCGTTGTGATCGCCCTGGGCTACGGCAAGACCCAGGGGGTGCCCCACAAGTCCAAGCCGGCGGCGGAGGTGATGTCGGTGAGCGGTCCGGCGCCGGAGTGGTTCCAGAAGGGAATTGAGGCGGCGCTGCTGGCCCCCACCGCCATGAACCAGCAGAAATTTGTGTTTTCCCTCAGCGGGGACAAGGTCTCGGTGAAGCCCGGCCTGGGTTTTTACAGCAAGGTGGACATGGGCATCGCCAGGTACCACTTCGAGCTGGGCGCCGGGACGGAGCATTTTACATGGGCGTGAAGCCGTTCTCTGAAAGAAGACTCTGAAAAGCGGACACCGCCGGGGAATTCAGAATTCTCCCCGGCGGTGTGATCGTTTATATTGGTGCGGCATTGTCACGCTCGCTTTGGGTGCATGGCCGGGACGACTTCCCTCCGACTCGGACTCGAAACAGGACCTTTGGTCCCTGGTTTCTCGTCCTCGCTCCGGTCCATCCGTCCCTATGCACCTAAGCTCGCGCTCAGCAAATCCCCTGCCACAGCATGGCGTCGGCCACTTTCAGGAACCCGGCGATGTTGGCGCCGGCCTGGATGTCGCCCTTCATGCCGTACTTCTCGGCGGCGTCGGCGCAGGCCTTGTAGATACCCTCCATGATGTCCTTCAGCTTGGCGTCCACTTCCTCGAAGGTCCAGCCGATGCGGCCGGAGTTCTGGCACATCTCCAGGCCGGAGGTGGCCACGCCGCCGGCGTTGGAGGCCTTGGCGGGGCTGAACATCAGGCCCGCGCCCTTGATGGCGGTGATGGCCGCGGGGGTACAGGGCATATTGGCGCCCTCGAACACGGCGATGCAGCCGCCCGCGATGAGGGCCTTGGCGGACTCCTCGTCCAGCTCGTTCTGGGTGGCGCAGGGCATGGCGATGTCGCAGGGGACGGTCCAGATGCCCTTGCAGCCCTCCACATATCTGGCGCCGGGCACATAGTCCAGGTAGGTCTTGATGCGGGCGCGCTTGACCTCCTTGATCTCCTTGATGACCTTGTAGTCGATGCCGTTCTCGTCCACGATGTAGCCGTTGGAGTCGCTCATGGCCACGACCTTGGCCCCCAGCTGGGTGGCCTTCTGGTTGGCGTAGGTGGCCACGTTGCCGGAGCCGGACACCACTACACGCTTGCCCTGGAAGGACTGGCCGTTGTCCTTGAGCTGGGCGTCGGCGAAGTAGCACAGGCCGAAGCCGGTGGCCTCGGTGCGGGCCAGGGAGCCGCCGAAGCTGAGACCCTTGCCGGTGAGCACGCCGCACCACTCGTCCCGCAGCTTCTTGTACTGGCCGAACAGGTAGCCGATCTCCCGGGCGCCCACGCCGATGTCGCCGGCGGGCACGTCGGTGTCGGGGCCGATGTGGCGGTA
>JBJEYO010000007.1:0-4905 GCA_051886935.1 Candidatus Enterenecus sp.
CCTCTTCCCGGGGCAGCTCGAACCGCTCCAGCTTCAGCTTCTCCTTGCAGATCTTGCGCATCTCGCCCTCGATCTGCTCCAGGATCTCGGGGGTGAAGGGGAAGGGAGAGTCCATGTCATAGTAGAAGCCCTCCTCGATGGAGGGGCCGATGGCCAGCTTCACCTCGGGGAACAGGCGCTTGACGGCCTGGGCCAGGACATGGGAGCAGGTGTGCCAATAGGTGCGGCGGTACTGCTCGTTTTCAAAGGTGTACAGATTTTCTTCGGACATATCAATTCCTCCTTGTGGTGCGGGGGAAACAAAAAATGCTTCACCCCTGAACTTCAGGGGTGAAGCATTTGAATCTGCTCCACGGTTCCACCCTGCTTGCGGTCCATGGACCGCCGCTTTGTGTCCTTCTGTAACGGGAAAGGCCCGTCCCGGTCATCCCGGGCCGCTCGGGAGTGGTACCGGCCGCCGCCTGCCGTAAGGCCCTTTCACCAGTCAGGCCTCTCTCTGCACGGTGCTGTGCGGTCTCTTCTCCGTCGTCGCTGTTTAACAGAAGCACTATATCACCGGAACGGGAAATTGTCAAGGGGTCGCCCGTCCCGTCATACCGCCCCCGCCCCGCGCATAGGATAGACCAGCAAGAGCGGGGAGTGTTGTGTGTTGAAGGGTAATATCGAAGAGCGGGCCGTCACGCTTGCCCAGTACATCATAGAAAACCGCGCCACTGTCCGGGCCGCGGCCCAGAAATTCGGAATCTCCAAGTCCACCGTCCACAAGGACCTCCAGGACCGCCTGCCGCGGCTCAACCGGGCGCTGTATATCCAGGTGAAGGCCGTGCTGGACGAGAACAAGGCCGAGCGCCACATCCGGGGCGGCATCGCCACCCGGCGGAAATACAAGGGAGCGTAACCTGTCGAAAAAGGCAGAGCCTTTTCCGACAAAAGAATTGCGGCCTGCTGCAGCGCACGAGTTGTCCGCCGATGGCGGACAATCGCACGTTTGCAGGCCGAGAAGTGTTTTCCCCGACGCACACAAGGTGAATTGGTCCGCAGGACCAAGAGAAGGTGGCCTGGGCCATGTCGCCGGGGAAAACAAATTCAACTTTATTCGCGCCTGCGGGCGCGAACTCTGCGAGGCTTTTCAGCAAGCTGAGACGCCCGGACGCCGCGCTGCCGGCGTCCGGGCGTCTGCATGTCCCAATGGCTTATTCCGGCTCGGTCCGGGTCACATCGTGGATCCAGCTCCCCCGCCGCAGGCGCAGGAAGCCGAATACGCATTTCACCAGGTTCTCGCTCTGCATGGCCAGGCACACCCACAGGACGTTGGTCTTCAGCACCAGGCCCGCAATGGCGGCCAGGGGCAGGGCCACCGCCCACAGGGGCAGCAGGTCGATGATGGTGGCCATGCGCACATCGCCCCCTCCCCGGAGGACGCCCACGATATTCACGGTGTCAAAGGCCAGCAGGGGCATGAAGCAGAAGGACACCGTGAGCATCATGGTACAGATGCGCTGGGCCTCCGCCGACAGGCTGAACATGGGGTACAGGAAGGGGATCACCGCCAGGTGGAGGGCCGCCAGGAACAGTCCGCCCATGGCCGCCCCGAACAGGAACGCCAGGGCGTCCAGCAGCAGGCCCAGGCTGTATACCCGGTCGGACCGGCCGGAGCCGATCTCCTGGCCCACCAGGATGGTAGTGGTGCTGGACATGGCGAACACGCCCACGGTGCACAGGTTGGTGATGTTGCCGGCGATGGCGTAGGCCGCCAGAATCTCCTTGGAGCCGGCCATGTGCCCCAGAATGGTGGGGAACAGGGAGGTGCCCAGGCCCCACAGGGTCTCATTGCACATAACGGGTGTGGCGTAGCGGATGAACCGGCGCACCATGGCCAGGCCGGGCCGAAGCAGCAGGGCGGGCCGGATGCGGAATCCCCTGTCCAGCACGGCCCACACCGCCATGACGGCGAAGGACAGCCCCCGGGCCAGCAGGGTGGCCAGGGCCGCGCCCTCCACACCCAGCCGGGGCGCGCCCAGGTTGCCGAAGATGAGCACCCAGTTCAGGAAGGTGTTGCCCGCCACCGACACCGCCAGAATGTACATGCCCCGGCGGGCGTTGCCCATGGAGCGGTGGGCGCCGATGTAGACCTGGACGAAGCTGTCCAGGAAATAGGACCAGCCCACGATGCGGGCGTAGCGGGCCGCCACGGCCACCACCTCCGGGTCATTGCCGAACAGGGAGAGGAATTGGCCGGGCAGGAAGGTGGTGACCAGGGCAAAGATCAGGGTGATCCCCCCGGCCACATACATCCCGATGCCCATAACACGGTTGATGGACTCCAGATCCCCCTTGCCCTTGTACTGGCTGGCCAGCACCGAGGAGCCGCTCTGGACGCCGAAGATCATCAGCTGGACCACAAACAGGGGGATGTTGGCCAGAGTGACCCCCGCCAGCGGTCCCTCCCCCAGGGTGCCCACCATGAAGGTATCCACCAGGCCCAGGGAGTTGGTGATCAGATTCTGGACCAGCAGGGGCAGGGCCAGACCCAGCAGTCTGCGGTAAAAGCCCGGCTCCCGCTTGAATATGGTTAACATAAAAATTTGCTCCAGTCAGGAAAGAGTGGTAAACAGGGTATCTGCCGCCTCCGCCAGGGCAGATACCAGGCGGTCGGCCTCCTCCCGGGTGCTGTCCGGGGAAAAGGAGACGCGCAGGGCGCCGTCCAGCCAGGGCTTGGGCAGGTTCATGGCGGCGAATACATGGCTGGGCTTGCCCTTGTGGCAGGCGGAGCCGGAGGAGACGCATACCCCCCGGTCGCCCAGCACCCGCACCACCACCTCGCTCTTGTAGCCGGGCAGGGTGAGGGCGCAGATGTGGGGCACGTCCCCGGCGGAGATGACCTCCAGCTTGGGGACGGCCTCCTTCAGCCGGGCCAGGGCGTACTCCTTCACAGCGGCGGTGCGCTCCAGCCGGGTCTTGTCCTCCATGACCGCCCGGCAGGCGGCGGCGAAGCCGGCGATCTGGGCGGTGGCCTCGGTGCCCGAGCGCAGGCCCTCCTCCTGTCCGCCGCCGGTGAGCAGGGGTCGGAGGCGCACCCCCTTTTTCACATACAGGGCGCCGATTCCCTTGGGCGCGCCGATCTTGTGGCCGCTGACCGTGACCAGGTCGGCCCCCAGGGAGGCCATGGTGAAGGGCACCTTCAGAAAGCCCTGGACCGCGTCGCAGTGAAAAAGGATGGCTTTGTCAAAGGCCTTCACCGCCTTCACGCAGTCGGCCACGGGAAAGAGGACGCCGGTCTCGTTGTTCACCAGCATCATGGACACCAGGGCGGTGTCCGGCCGGAGGGCGTCCCGCAGGTCGTCCACGGAGACCCGGCCTGCCCGGTCCGGCTTCAGATAGGTGACCTCCCAGCCCTGCTGTTCCAGGTCTTTGCAGGTCTCCAGCACGGCGGCGTGCTCCACGGCGGTGGTGATGATGTGGCGGCCCCGGCGGCGGTTCAGCTCCGCGCCCCGGCGGAGGGCCCAGTTGTCCCCCTCGGTGCCGCAGGAGGTGAAATACACCTCGTCGGGGGCACAGCCCAGGGCGCGGGCCACGGTCTCCCGGTTTCCCTTCACCCGCTGGGCGGCCTCCCGGCCCCAGGGATAGCGGGAGGAGGGGTTGCCGAACAGGCCCAGCTCCTCCGCCACGGCGGCGGCGGCCTGGGGCCGCACCGGCGCGGTGGCGGCGTAGTCAAAATAGGTGATGTCCATGGAACAGGCTCCTTCCCGCGGTATCGTAGTTTTTCTATTTTAATCGGTGGACACGGGAAAGTCAACAGGGAGGGCGGTGTTATGGGCCGGCGCTTTACGCGGGCTCACCGCCCGCGCCCCGGGGCACCTTCCCCAGCTCCACCGCCGCCACCACCCACCGCTCCTCCGACGGAGCCAGCCCCACGCAGGTGGACAGCAGGAGCAGGCGGTCCTCCGTCCCCACAGGCAGGGCGCTCTCCGCCCAGGAGCCCTCCCGGCAGAAGCGGATGAGCGCCTCCTTGTGGCTCTCCTCCGAGATGTCCAGCCAGTACACCGGGTCGGTGACCGCCACCCGGAGGGCGGCGAAGACACCGTACACCGCCACGCCGTCCTCCAGAGCCAGGTACACCCGGGGGTGCGCCTCCAGAAAGTCCTGCTCCCCGTACTCCCGCAGGGTGTTGAACATGGTGCCGTCCCCCATATAGTGGCCGTAGAGGATGGTGGAGAAATCGCTGAAGCCGGGATCGTTCTGGCACTCCATGAAGATGGCTCCGGCGGCGCTGGCGCGCCCGTCCCAGCTGTGGTTCAGATAGTATTGGTTGTCCTCCCCCCGGACCAGGGGGTAGTCGATGGCGGTGCCCGGAATGGAGATCCAGCCCACCACCTGGGGGTTCACCGCCCGCAGGGCGTCCAGGTCGATCCCAGACAGCCGCAGGGTCTCCCCGTCCTCCACTCCGTCCTCCACTCCGCCCTCCACTTCGTCCTCCTTCCGCGGCAGCTCCGGCTCCTCCTCCGGCGGCAGGGCGGGCTCGGGCAGGCCCGCCTGCTCCAGGGCGTTCTCCCGGGACAACACCTCCTGCCGGGCCCGGACGCCCCGGAGGGCCAGCTTCGCCCCGCCCACAGCCAGGGTCAGCGTCAGCAGGACGGCCGCCCCAAGGCGCGCACTCCGTTTCACTGTGCATTCCTCCTTTGGCATGGAAAAGGCCCGGACATCTGTCCGGGCCTTTTGCGGCGCTATATTTCTCTCAGTCTGCCTTTACCGGGCCTTTCTGTCCTTTCTCCTGCCGGACAGCCACAGGCCCGCCAGACCGGCGGCGGACAGCCCCGTCACCGTTCCCCAGAGCAGGGTACGGTCCCCGGTCTCCGGCACATCCGCCAGCGGCGGCTCCTCCGGAGAGGGTTCCGGGCTGGGATC
>JBJEYO010000008.1:0-4638 GCA_051886935.1 Candidatus Enterenecus sp.
GGCCAGCACGGAGGGGTTCATGTTCACAGACACCTTTTCATTGCTCAGTTCGTTTGCCATGATCTCACCTCGTATGATATATATGCTCCAAATGGAGCATATATATCATACGATTATCTGTTTCTTGTGTCAACAGGCTTTTGAAGAAAGGAGGTAATCCCATGACCTGTTTCCTCACCAGCAGTTCCTGCGTGGCGGGCGCGTCCCGCCTGAACCCGGCCAACGGCTTTGTGGAGGAACTGAAAACGGCACTGCCCGAGACGATGAACGCCCTGTTCGTCTGCTCCGACCCCGACACCCCGGAGCGTACCGACCGCTTTGCCGCCGACATTCGGGAGAGCTTTGAGGCTGCCGGCTTCGCCTTCGCCCGGTTTGACATTCTGGACGGCAGAACGGAGGGAAGGGCGGCGGAGCTTGTCTCCGGCGCGGATTTCATTGTCCTGGCCGGGGGCCATGTGCCCACCCAGAACCGGTTCTTTGCCCGTGTGGGCCTGCGGGAGCTGCTGCGAAGCTGGGACGGCGTGGTCATGGGCATCAGCGCCGGCACCATGAACAGCGCCGAGGTGGTCTACGCCCAGCCGGAACTGGAGGGCGAGGCGGTCTCCCCCGACTACCGGCGGTTCCTGCCCGGGCTGGGGCTGACCGAAACCATGGTGCTCCCCCACTACCAGATGGTCAAGGACGACGTGCTGGACGGCCTGCGGCTCTATGAGGACATCACCTATCCCGACAGCGTGGGCCGCAGCTTTTACGCCCTGGTGGACGGCAGCTATCTATTCCTCCATGACGGCGCGGAGGAGCTGCGGGGCGAGGCGTATCTCATCCGGGATGGGGCCCTGAAGCAGATCAGCGCCGTGGAGGACCGGCTGTCCCTCTCCTGACCCCATCTCTTGACTTTCCGGGAAAATGCGGCTATATTTGGTAATGTTTGTTTGAATCCATTGACCCATCCCGGAAAGGAGTTCCCTATGACTGTCACCGCAAAACCCATAAAGAAACTGAAAATCGCGGCCATTGTTCTGGCCGTCGTACTGATCCTGCTGTGCGGGGCGCTGGCCTTCGCCGGCAACTACCTGTTCAATTTCGCGGTCAACCCCGACATGGAGGGCGGTATGCTCTACTCGGACGGCGACCGGACGCCCACCACTGAGGCCGAGCTCTGGCTGGACGGGGAGAGTCAGGACCGCTGGCTCACCAGCCGGGACGGGCTGGAGCTCCACGCCCTCTATGTGCCCCAGGCGGCGGAGAGCCACCGCTACGCCGTGGTGTGCCACGGCTACGGCAACTGCCCCCTGGGCATGGCCGGCTACGCCCGGCAGTTCTATGACATGGGCTTCAGCATCCTGCTGCCCGCCGCCCGGGCCCATGAGCTCAGCGGCAGCGAGTACGGCGGCATGGGCTGGCCGGAGCGGAAGGACATCGTGGACTGGATCGGCACTATCGTGGCCGACGACCCGGAGGCGGAGATCTTCCTGTTCGGTGTGTCCATGGGCGGAGCCACCGTCATGATGGTGTCCGGCGAGGAGCTGCCCGCCAACGTGAAGTGCATCATTGAGGACTGCGGCTACTCCTCCGTGTGGGACGAGTTCGCCCTCCAGCTGAAGGACATGTTCGGCCTGCCCACATTCCCCCTGCTCAACTCCGCCAGCCTGGTGTGCAAGCTCCGGGCGGGATACAGCTTCGGGGAGGCCTCCGCCGTGAAGCAGCTGGAGAACGCCACCGTGCCCATGCTCTTTATCCACGGCGAGGAGGACACCTTTGTACCCTACTCCATGCTGGACAAGGTGTACGACGCCTGCGCCAGCGCGGAGAAGGAAAAGCTGTCCGTCCCCGGCGCGGCCCACGCCCAGTCCGCCTCCACCGACCCGGAGCTGTACTGGGGCACCATCACCGCCTTCCTGGAAAAATACTTTGAAATTTAGTTGCTTTTCCCCTATATTGCAGGTATAATATCTGGGTCCCGACCGAGCGGCCGGGACCCAAACATTATTTTACCAAGGAGTGACCAACATGCCTGAAGAACTGAACCCCATCGTCTCTCAGAACTTTATCCATAATTTCATTGACGAGGACATCGCCCAGGGAGGCCAGTACGAGGGTATGCAGGTCCACACCCGCTTCCCGCCCGAGCCCAACGGCTACCTCCACATCGGCCACTGCAAGGCCCTGACCATCGACTTCGGCACCGCCGAGAAGTACCACGGCCTGTGCAACCTCCGCATGGACGACACCAACCCCACCAAGGAGGATGTGGAGTATGTGGACGCCATCCAGGAGGACATCCACTGGCTGGGCTTCGACTGGGACGACCGGTTCTACTACGCCTCCGACTACTTCGACAAGATGTACGAGTACGCCGTGGAGCTGATCAAAAAGGGCCTGGCCTATGTATGCCAGCTCTCCCCCGAGGAGTTCAAGGCAAACCGGGGCGACATCGGCGTGCCCGCCACCTCCCCCTACCGGGACCGGCCCATGGAGGAGTCCCTGGACCTGTTTGGGCGGATGAAGAACGGCGAGTTCCCCGACGGGGCCATGACCCTCCGGGCCAAAATCGACCTGGCCTCCGGCAACTTCAACATGCGGGACCCGGTCATCTACCGCATCAACCACTCCCGCCACCACCGCCAGGGGGACAAGTGGTGCATCTATCCCATGTACGACTTCGCCCACCCCATTGAGGACGCCCTGGAGGGCATCACCCACTCCCTCTGCTCTCTGGAGTTTGAGGATCACCGCCCCCTGTACGACTGGGTGGTGGAGCATGTGTCCATCCCCTACCACAAGCCCCGCCAGATCGAGTTCGCCCGGCTGGGCATCAACTACACCGTCATGAGCAAGCGGAAGCTCCGCCAGCTGGTGGAGGAGGGCCGGGTGTCCGGCTGGGACGACCCCCGTATGCCCACCCTGTGCGGCCTGCGCCGCCGGGGCTACACCCCCCAGGCCATCCGCAACTTCTGCGAGCGTATCGGTGTGGCCAAGGCAGCCAACACCATCGAGTACGCCTTCCTGGAGTACTGCCTCCGGGAGGACCTGAACGAGAAGGCCCGCCGGGTCATGGCTGTTCTGCGGCCCGTGAAGCTGACCATCACCAACTATCCCGAGGGCCAGAGCGAGACCTTCGAGGTGGAGAACAACCCCAACCGGCCCGAGGACGGCACCCGCCCCGTCACCTTCTCCCGCAACCTCTATATCGAGGCGGACGACTTCCTGGCCCAGCCCATCCCCAAGTACAAGCGCCTGTACCCCGACGGCCCCGAGTGCCGCCTGAAGGGGGCCTACCTCATCACCTGCACCGGCTTCAATACCGATGAGAACGGCAATGTGGTGGAGGTCCTGGCCACCTACGACCCTGACTCCAAGGGCGGCAACCCCGCCGATGGGCGCAAGGTGAAGGGGGCCACCATCCACTGGGTGGACGCCGCCACCGCCCTGGACGCGGAGATCCGGCTGTACGACAACCTGTTCTCCGACCCGGAGCCCGACGCCGCCGGCAAGAACTTCCTGGACTGCCTGAACCCCGACTCCCTGGAGGTGCTCTCCGGGGCCAAGGTGGAGGCCGGCCTGGCCGACGCTCAGCCCGCCGACCGGTTCCAGTTCCTGCGCCAGGGCTACTTCTGCGCCGACAGCCGGGACAGCAGACCCGGCCACCTGGTGTTCAACCGGGCCGTCAGCCTGAAGGACAGCTTCAAGCCCCAGTAATTTTAAAAGCGTGTGTACCGCCGGTGCGGTACACACGCTTTTTTGATCGTTTCAGCTCAGCAGCAGCTTGTCGTCCGCCTCGCTGGATCCGGTGGCCTGGCCGAACTTGGCCAGCAGATCCTCTACGGTGAGCTTCTGCTTCTCCTCACCGGCAATATCCAGGACGATGCGGCCCTCGTACATCATAATGAGCCGGTCGCCGTACTCGATGGCGTCCCGCATGTTGTGGGTAATCATCAGGGTGGTCAGCCTGTCCCGGTTGACGATGCGCCGGGTCACCTCCATGACCTTGGCCGCCGTCTTGGGGTCCAGCGCGGCGGTGTGCTCGTCCAGCAGGAGCAGCTTGGGCTTCTGCAGGGTGGCCATCAGCAAAGTCAGCGCCTGGCGCTGACCGCCGGAGAGCAGCCCCACCTTGGCGGTCAGGCGATCCTCCAGCCCCAGATCCAGGATCTTCAGCAGCTCCCGGTAGCGCTCCCGCTCCTCCCGGGTGATACCGGGCCGGAGAGTGCGCTTCTGTCCCCGGCGGGCAGCCAGGGCCAGGTTCTCCTCAATCTGCATGGTAGCGGCGGTGCCCATCATGGGGTCCTGAAACACCCGGCCAATGTGCTTGGCCCGCTCGTGCTCTGGCAGCCGGGTCACATCCACGCCGCCGATGGTGATGGTTCCGCTGTCCACGCTCCACACACCGGCCACCGCGTTGAGCAGGGTGGACTTGCCCGCGCCGTTGCCGCCGATGACGGCCACCGACTCCCCCTCCTGCAGGGTGAGGGAGACGCCGTTCAGGGCCCGCTTCTCATTGATGGTGCCCGGGTTAAAGGTTTTGAAGATGTTGTTGATCTCAAGCATTGACGCTGCCTCCCTTCTTCAGGGGCTTGGAGAAGTATCTGCTCTTCCAGTAGGGGATGGCCAGGAAGACGGCCACCACCAGGGCAGAGAGCA
>JBJEYO010000009.1:0-4557 GCA_051886935.1 Candidatus Enterenecus sp.
GAAAAAAGCACAATTTCTGTCCACCGAACGTGGAATTGTGCTTGCAAAATGTCAGGGTCGGTACTATAATTTACTTGATCGCGTTTTAAGACGATGTGAGGAAAATGAAAGATAAGATAAAAAAACTGCAAACACCGATTATAAAAACTTCTCCTCGTCGACCAAAGGAGTGAAAGCAATGACCGAGTTTAAGTCAGGTGTTGACCTCTCCCTGATGGAAGGCGTGCTCCGCCAATATCAGGAGGACTCCACCAGCCTGATCATGATCCTGCAGCAGGCTCAGTCTATCTACGGCTATCTGCCCCAGGAAGTGATCTACCATGTGGCGGAACGGACCGGAAACAGCCCCGCTAAGGTGATGGGCGTGGCCACCTTCTATAGCTACTTCCGCCTCAAGCCTATGGGCACCTATCAGATTATGCTCTGCGAAGGCACCGCCTGCCACGTCAACGGCGCCGAGCGCATCCGCACCGCCATCACCCAGGAGCTGGGCATCCGCAACGGTGAGACCACCGAGGACGGCATGTTCACCCTGAATGAAGTGGCCTGCCTGGGCTGCTGCTCCCTGGCCCCTGTTATGATGATCAACGGGGATACCTACGGAAACCTGACCCCGGAAAAGACCATCAAGATCCTCCGGGAGCTGCGCAAGCGGGAAGAGGGCGGCGGCATCCGCATCCTGGTTGGCCAGGGCAGCTGCGGCGTGTCCGCAGGCGCTGCCCGGGTGGCCAAGGTCCTCTCCGGCCACATGACCGCCACCGACAGCTTCACCGTCCAGAAGACCGGCTGTATCGGCATGTGTTACCTGGAGCCCATCGTGGACATCTACGAGGGCGACAAGCTCCTCCACCGCCTGGTCCGTGTCACTGAGACCGACGCCCTGGGCATCGTGGAGGCCGTCCGCACCAAGGACTTTTCCAAGCTGGAGGCCATGTTCATCAGCGACGAGGACGCCCGCTTCCTGAAGAAGCAGAAGCGCGTGGCCCTGCGTCACTGCGGCATCGTGGACCCCACCAGCATCGACGACTACATCCAGCACGACGGCTACAAGGCCCTGGACAAGGCCCTGCACATGACCCCCGAGGAGGTCATCGAGGAGATCAAGGTCTCCGGTCTGGCCGGCCGCGGCGGCGCAGGCTTCCCCACCTGGTTTAAGTGGAACGCTGCCCGTCAGGCAGAAGGGGAGAACAAGCACCTCATCTGCAACGCCGACGAGGGCGACCCCGGCGCATTCATGGACCGGGCTGTCATCGAGTCCGACCCCCACAGCCTCATCGAGGGCATGCTCATCGGCGCTTACGCCATCGGGGCCAAGGACATGTATGTGTACATCCGTGCCGAGTACCCCCTGGCTGTGGAGCATTTAGGGCTGGCCATTGAGCAGGCCAGAAGCCGCGGCCTGCTGGGCGAGAACATCCTGGGCACCGGCTTCTCCTGCGACCTGTCCATCAAGATCGGCGCAGGCGCCTTCGTCTGCGGCGAGGAAACCGCTCTTATTGAGTCCATGGAAGGCAAGCGCGGCATGCCCCGCCTGAAGCCTCCCTTCCCCGCTCAGAGCGGTTACTTAAACGAGCCCTCCAACATCAACAACGTGGAGACCTTCGCCAACGTTGCCTGGATTCTGAACAACGGCGGCGCCGCCTTTGCCGCCATGGGCACGGAAAACTCCAAGGGCACCAAGGTCTTCGCCCTCACCGGCAAGGTCCAGCGGGGCGGCCTGGTGGAGGTGCCCATGGGCAACTCCCTGAAGGACGTTATCTTCGACATTGCCGGCGGCATCAAGAACGGCCGCAAGTATAAGGCAGTCCAGATGGGCGGCCCCTCCGGCGGCTGTATCCCCGCCGAGCTGGCCGACACCCCCATCGACTACAAGGCCCTCTCCGCCACCGGCGCTATCATGGGCTCCGGCGGCATGGTGGTCATGGACGACTCCACCTGTATGGTGAACATCGCCCGGTTCTTCCTGGACTTCACCGCCCGGGAGTCCTGCGGCAAGTGCGTCCCCTGCCGCATCGGCACCACCCGCATGAAGGAGATCCTGGACCGCATCTGCGAAGGCGAAGGGCAGGAAGGGGACATTGAGCTGCTGGAGGAGCTGTGCGTGTCCATCAAGGACGGCGCTCTCTGCGGCCTGGGCCAGACCGCCCCCAACCCCGTCCTCACCACCATCCGGTATTTCCGGGACGAGTACGAAGCCCACATCCGGGACAAGAAGTGTCCTGCCGGAGAGTGCTCCGCGCTGCTGACCATCTCCATCGACCCGGAGAAGTGCAAGGGCTGCACCCTCTGCGCCCGGAAGTGTCCCGTGGAGTGCATCAGCGGCGAGCGGAAGGAGCCTCACATCATCAATCAGGCTGCCTGCATCAAGTGCAAGCAGTGCGTGAGCTCCTGTAAGTTCGACGCCATCATCGTAGAGTAAGGAAGGAGGGCGTCACCATGAAAAAGATCAAAGTAACCATCAATGGTAAAGTGTGCACCGGCAAGCCCGGCCAGACCCTCCTGGAGATCGCGGAAGAAAACGGCATCGCCATCCCCAACCTCTGCCACAACGGCCAGCTGAAGCACTACGGCGGCTGCTCCCTGTGCGTGGTGGAGGCCGAGGGCAGCCCCAAGCTCCTGCGGGCCTGCTCCACCGAGGCCACCGACGGCCAGGTGATCTACACCGAATCCGAGCGGGTGGTCCGCACCCGCAAGACCAGCATCGAGCTGCTCATGAGCGACCACGACGGCGACTGCCGCGGTCCCTGCGTGCTGAAGTGCCCCGCCAGCGTCAACGCCCAGGGGTACATCCAGGCCATCGCCCGGGGGGATGACAAGGAGGCCGTGCGCATCCTGAAGGAGCGCCTGCCCATCCCCGCCTCCATCGGCCGCGTCTGCCCCCACCCCTGCGAGGGCGGCTGCCGCCGGCAGATGGTGGAGGAGTCCATCTCCATTTCCTACCTGAAGTATTTCGCCGCTGACCGGGTCATCGCCGCCGGCGGCTACCTCCCCGCCAAGGCTGCCGCCACCGGCAAGCGGGTGGGCATCATCGGCGGCGGCCCCGGCGGCCTCACCGCTGCTTACTACCTGTCCCTGAAGGGCCACCGGGTGACCATCGTGGACGCCATGCCCCAGATGGGCGGTATGCTCCGGTACGGCATCCCCGAGTACCGCCTGCCCAAGAAGGTGCTGGACGAGGAAATCGCCGAGATCGCCTCCCTGGGTGTGGAGATGAAGAACAACTACCGCATCGGGGTGGACGCTACCTTCGAGGAGTTCAAGAGCAAGTACGACGCCGTGGTTCTGGCCATCGGCGCCTGGGAGAGCATGCCCGTGGGCTGCCCCGGCGAGGAGCTGGAGGGCGTCATGGGCGGCATCGACTTCCTCCAGCGGGTTGCCCTGGGGGAGAAGCCTGACATCGGCGACAAGGTGGCCGTGGTGGGCGGCGGCAACACCGCCATGGACGCCTGCCGCACCGCCGTCCGTCTGGGCGCCAAGGAGGTCTATGTGGTCTACCGGCGCACCGAGAAGGAAATGCCCGCTGAGCAGATCGAGATCGACGAGTCCCGGGAAGAGGGCGTCATCTATAAGTTCCTCACCAACCCCGCCGAGATCATCGGGGAGAACGGGAAGGTCAAGGAGATCAAGCTCCAGGTCATGGAGCTGGGCGAGCCTGACGAGTCCGGCCGCCGCCGTCCTGTACCCGTGCCTGGCAAGTTCGAGGTCCTGCCGGTGACCTGTGTCATCGCCGCCATCGGCCAGAAGGCCAACGTGGCCGGCTTTGAGAGCGTGGAGCTCAACCGCAAGGGCATCATCGCCGCCGACGAGACCAGCTACCGCACCTCCGTGGAGGGCGTGTTCGCCGTGGGCGACGCCACCAACAAGGGCGCTTCCATTGCCATCGAGGCCATCGGCGAGGCCCGCCGCTGCGCCAAGGTGGTGGACCTGTACCTGAACGGGGTGGATGTGCCTTACCACAAGACCTACCTGTCCGTGAAGGACGTGTCCCCCGAGTATTTCGAGGACTACATCAAGCTGCCTCGCACCAAGATGAACGTGCGTCCTCCCGAGGAGCGCAAGCACGACTTCGAGGAGATCAACCTGGGCTTCACCGAGGCTCAGGCCCGGGCCGAGGCTGCCCGCTGCCTGGACTGCGGCTGCCACGACTTTGCCGAGTGTAAGCTCATCCGCTGCGCCAACCTGTACGAGCTCAAGCCTGAGCGGATCGCCCGGATCAAGGGCACCGGCAAGGTGCACCCCAGCTACAAGGAGAAGCGCCTGGTGGCCATCGAGCGGGACCAGGGCAAGTGTATCCTCTGCGGCCAGTGCGTGCGCCTGTGCAGCGAAGTGGTGGGCAAGGGCATCATCGACCTGGTGGGCCGCGGCTTCGAGACCGTGATCCGTCCGGAGTTCCTCCAGAGCGACGCCATCCGCGGCTGCGTGGACTGCCTGGAGTGCGCCAAGGCCTGCCCCACCGGCGCCCTGCGCATTCGGGAGAACGAAGTGGAAGAGTAATTCTTCCTCCCAACCTGCATCAAAAAGCGCCCGAGCTTCGGGCGCTTTTTTGCATCCAACACC
>JBJEYO010000010.1:0-23790 GCA_051886935.1 Candidatus Enterenecus sp.
GCCGCCGATCCAGACGATCACCACCAGAACGATGATGCCCACCCAGACGATGGCCATCTCCACCAGGTACCAGCCGATGAAGGACAGCTGCAGCATGAACAGCCGGCCTTTGTTGCCCTTCATCATCAGCTTGCTCTCCGTGACGGCCTCCAGACCGTACTTACCCTGGTCCAGCAGCACATAATTGGCCATGGCATAGCGCAGGGACAGGCGGATCTCCAGGACCACCACCGCGGCGCAGCCCAGCACCATCAGGATGGCGCCCACGGCCGCCACCTTCTCCATCAGCAGAGCGGCGATCACCGCGATCACCGCGAAACCCACACCGTAGAGCAGGGACCACAGCATGGTGAACACCCACACCAGCAGCTGGGTCAGCAGCACCTTGCCGATGAGGGGGAAGCCGCAGAACAGCTTGCCGGGGCTGGGCTGTCCGCAGCGCACCATGGACAGGCAGTAGCCCTCAAAGCCCACGCTCATCAGGCCGTTCCACAGCCAGCCGAGGAGGGAGGTCAGCAGCGAGCAGGCCGCGATGGTGCCGATCACGGCGCCCATCTGGGCGCTGTACGCCCAGATCATCTGCTCGATCGCTTCTTCAAAGTCATAGCCGGCGGCCAGCAGGCTGGCGAAGGAGCTGCTCAGCACGCTGATGCCGGACACCGCATTGATCAGGCCGTTGAGGATGGAAGTGCCCGCGCTCAGAATCACCGTGAACAGCAGCGCCACCCACATGGGGCGGGGCCTGGTGTTGCGCATGGCCAGCTTAACTTCTTCTTTCAACCGAGCTCTCTGATACACGAAAAGCCCTCCTCTCTCTGTATTGTTTTATTTTACTATGGAACGGAGAAAATTGCAACTATATTCCGACAAAGTAACGGAATAGGGCCTGCCCGGTCCGGGGGTTCCCTCACCGGATGGGAACCCCTTTGTATTGTTCACCCAATTCAATGGCGGCGAAACTGCCGGCGGACAGCTCGGTGATCCGGTCCGCGAACGCCCCCGCCCGCTCCTCGGGCAGCAGGGCGTGGACCGTGACCCCGGCGGCGTACTCCACCTGGCCCACCACGCCGTCCAGGGCGGCCGTCTCATTCTTCACCCGCTCCAGAAAGCTGTAGGGGCACTCCACCGCCAGCTCCACCCAGCGGCGCACCACGGACACGCCCGCCGCGTCCAGGGCATCCTTGGCGCTCTGGGTGTAGGCCCGCACCAGGCCGCCGGCCCCCAGCAGAATGCCGCCGAAGTACCGGGTGACCACGCAGCACACGTTGGTGACCCCCTCCTTCTGGAACACCCCCAGCATGGGCTGGCCGGCGGTGCCCTGAGGCTCTCCGTCATCGGAGTAGCGCACCGGGCCGTCCTTGATGAGATAGCACCAGCAGTTGTGCCGGGCGTCGTAGTGCCTCTTTTTGGTCTCCTCGATATGGGCCCGGGCCTCCTCCTCGCTGTCCACCGGCCACACATGGCCGATGAACTCGGAGCGCTTTTCCACAAAGGACGCCTCCGCCTCTTTTGTCGGGACAAAGTATTCGGTCATCTGTCACACCTCTATGTCTGGACAGGCGTTACTCCCAGTCCTCTTTGGGTCTTTCGTACCCCTCCACATACTCCCGCAGGCGGCCGATGGTCCTGCGGGTGCAGACGGCGGTGACGTCAATGGTCTGGCCGTACTCCACCTGCTCCACCTTGGCCTCCCGGTAAAGGGCGTCCAGCACTCCGCCCTTGTCATAGGGCAGGTGGAGGACCACCCGGCGGGTGCCCGCGTCCAGCCGCTGGCCGATGGCGGCCAGAAGCCGGTCCAGGCCCTCCCCCGTCCGGGCGGAGATGGATACGATGCCCTCCCCGTGGGGCAGGATGTCGCAGGGCGCCAGGTCGCACTTGTTGAACACCTCCAGCCGGGGGGTCTCCGACACGCCCAGCTCCATGACCAGCTTGTCCACCACCTCCGCCTGCTCCCGCCAGCGGGGGTCGGAGGCGTCGATGACATGGAGGAGCAGATCGGCATAGGTCAGCTCCTCCAGGGTGGCCTTGAAGGCGTCCACCAGCTGGTGGGGCAGCTTGGAGATGAAGCCCACGGTGTCCGAGATGAGGACGGTGCAGGTGTCGGAGATCTCCAGGGTGCGGGTAGTGGTATCCAGGGTGTCGAACAGGCGGTTGTTGGCCGGGATGTCCGACCCAGTCAGGGCGTTGAGCAGGGTGGATTTGCCCGCGTTGGTGTAGCCCACGATGGCCACCACCGGCACCTCGTTCTTCTCCCGGCGCTCCCGCTGGGTGGCGCGCACACGGCGCACCTCCTTCAGCTCCCCCTCCAGGCGGGTAATGCGGGCGCGGATGTGGCGGCGGTCGCTCTCCAGCTGGGTCTCGCCGGGGCCGCGGGTGCCGATGGCGCCCTCCTGCCGCTCCAGATGCTTCCACATGCCCAGCAGACGGGGCAGCAGATACTTGTACTGGGCCAGCTCCACCTGGAGCCGCCCCTCGCTGGTGCGGGCACGCTGGGCGAAGATGTCCAGGATGAGCCCCGCCCGGTCCATGACGGACACCCCCAGCTCCTCGGCCAGCACCCGCTGCTGGGAGGGGGACAGGGGGTTGTCAAAGATGACAATGTCGGCCCCCAGGCTGCCCACCAGCTCCCGCACCTCCTCCACCTTGCCCTCGCCGATGAAGGTGCGGGGATCGGGGGCGGATTTCTTCTGCAGCACCGTGCCCAGGCAGGTGCCCCCGGCAGTGTCCAGCAGGGCGGCCAGCTCCTCCAGGGACTCCTCGGTGGCGTTCTCCTCCCGGCTCAGGCCGGGGGCGTCCAGCCCCACCAGCACGGCCCGGTTGATGGTCTCTCTCCTCTGTTCGTCAAACATAAAGCCTCCGTTTATTCCCTGACCAGGGCCTCCACGATCTCGCCCCAGTAGATGGTGTGGTAGTCCCCGTCATACCACTTCTCCTTCACGTCCTCCGGCATGGCCGCCGGGTCCATGGGCATGGCCATGCGCTTGCGGCACACCAGCACCAGCTCGGCCTGCTCAAAATAGGGCGCGCCGCCCTCACCGGAGCACACGGTGAAGCCGCACTCCTTCACCTTGTCGATGTCGCGGCCGCTCTTGGTGCCGCACAGGGACAGGGCCTTGCGGTACTCCTCCGGGAAAAAGGACAGGGTGAAATATTCGTTTTCGTCCACAAACCGCTTGGTGTACCGCTGGGGCCGGATATAGGCGGTGGCCATGGGCTTCCCCCACAGCACCCCCAGGCCGCCCCAGGAGGCGGTCATGGTGTTGCACTGCTCCGCGGTGCCGGCGGTGATGAGCATCCACTGGTCGCCGATGGCGGAAAACACATTGAAATTCAGGGTCCTGGGGTCCACTTTTTTGAACATGACGGTTCCTCCTGTCGGTTCATTTCCCTTAGTATATGCGGCTTTCCCTCATGGCAGTTCCGGGCGGCAGAATTTACCGCCGCCCGCAGGCCATTCTAACACAAAAGCCCATGTCCTGAAAGACATGGGCTTTTGAAAGATACATTCTTACTCCAGGCCGAACTTCTTGTTGAAGCGGCTGACGCGTCCGCCGGTGTCCACCACTTTCTGCTTGCCGGTATAGAAGGGGTGACACTTGGAGCAGACTTCCACCTTGATGTCCTTCTTTGTAGAACCAGTCGCGATCACATTGCCGCAGGCGCAGGTGATGGTGGTCTGCTGGTACTTGGGATGGATGCCTTCCTTCATATCTGTTCACCTCTTTCACGTTCGGGGGATCGGATCGGCGCAGCAAACCTCCACGCCTCATAAACGCAAATGGTATTTTACCATGGGCTGATGGAAAAAGCAATAACTTTTTCAAAAAAAGTTGTCACAATTCCACGGCCTCTCCCACCGCGAAAAACCACAGGGTCCGGTGGGTCACTGTCCGGCCCGTGACGGCGGCCAGGGCCCGGGTGTAGGCGTCCAGCTGAGGGCGGTACTCCTCCGCCCGGGCACGGACGCTCTCCCGGGTGACCCGGTCGGTCTTGAAATCCACCACGGTGACGGCGCCGTCGGCCTCCTCAAACCAGCAGTCCACCACGCCCTGGAGGAGCACCTCCTCCCCCGGCTCTCCCTCCGGGTAGTAATCGGCGGCGGGGGCCAGCAGGGAGAACTTGAACTCCCGCTCCACACGGGGGGCGTTTTTCAGCCTTTGGCCCAGCTCCGAGCGGAAAAAGGCCATGATGTCCGCCGGATTCACCGCCTGCCCCTGCTGCTCAGTGATGTACCGCCCGGCCACCAGGCGGGCGATCTCTTCCGCCACCTGGCCCTCGTCCTCCGTGCGGCCGAAGTCCAGGTACTGCATGACCATGTGGAGGGCGGTGCCCCGCTGGGCGGCGGTCAGGGGCCGCAGGCCATCGAAGTAGGGGCGGCGCAGGCTGACCTCCGGCGGGGCGGGGCGCAGCTCCACCCCCTCCTCCGCCGCCTCCCGGTCCTTCTCCCGGCCCTTCAGCTGGGTGGCGGTCAGCTTGGAGGGGATGTCCGCGGCGGCGTGGGAATAGCGCCAGTTCAGCGCCTCCGCCAGCCCCTCGGGCAGCTTTGCCCCGGCCTCTCCGCCAGCGGCGGCGGGAGCCGCCCCGCCGGGCCGTCCGTAGTCCTCTCCGGGCAGCAGGGTGACGTCCCAGTCAAAGCCGGTCTCCGCCGGGGCGGGGCGGGGGGCGTCCAGCCCGGCCCACAGGGCCCCGCTGTCCCTCCGGCACAGGGCGGGCAGCATCACCCACTCGGCCATGGACATGGCCGCCCCCACCAGCCGGGGGGACGGCGGGCACTGGGCCTGGGCGGCAAAGGTGCCCAGGTCGTTCATGGGCCCGCCCACGGCGGTGAACAGAATAAGCTTGTGCTCCGCCCGGGTCATGGCCACATACAGCAGGCGCATCTCCTCCGCCCGCTGCTGCTGCCGCAGGCGCAGGGCCACTGCGTCCCTGGCGATGGTGGTATAGCGCAGCATCCGGCTCCGGTCGGTGCGCTTGGGCCCCAGGCCCAGCTCCGGGTGGAACAGGATGGTGTTTCTGGAATCGGACTCGTTGAACTTCCGCTCCAGGCCGCACAGGAACACCACGGGGAATTCCAGGCCCTTGGAACGGTGGATGGACAGGATTCGCACGCCGCCCCCCTGGCCGGCGGCCACCGGCACGGGCACGTTGTTCTCCGCCATGCGGGTCAGGTGGAGCAGGAAGGCCATCAGTCCCCGGTGTCCGCCGCTCTCAAACCGGCAGGCCTCGTCGTACAGGGCCATCAGATTGGCCCGGCGGGCCTCCCCCTCCGGCATGGCGGCGAACACGGCGGGCAGGTCGGTGCGGTCATAGACATACCACAGCAGCCGGTGGCTGCTCTCCTCCGCCGCCAGGTCCCGCAGCTCCTCCAGCAGCGTCAGGAAGCCGGCGCAGTCCTTCTCCCCCCTGGCCTGTCCGGCCAGCAGGGTGTCGTAGACGCAGCCCTCGCCCCCCGCCCGGAGCTGGGCCAGGCGGTCGGGTGAGAATTCAAACAGGGGGGAGCGCAGCACCGCCAGCAGGGGCACATCCTGCCGGGGGTTGTCGATGACCTGCAGCAGGGACACCGCCACCGAGATCTCGGTGGTGCCGAAGAACTCCCGGCCCCCCTCGCTGATCCAGGGGATGTTCTCCCCGTCCAGGGCGGCGGCGTAATATTGCAGCACCGTGTTCGGCGAGCGCAGCAGGATGACGATGTCCTCCGGCCGCACCGGGTGGTCCCCCACGGGCAGGCCGCTGTCCAGCAGCGTCCGCACACGGCGGGCCGCCGCCCGGGCCACCACCAGGTCCTTGTCCGGACGCTCCTCCGGGTCAAAGGCGTCGGCCAGGCCGGCCACATCCACGCAGTTCAGCTCCACCCGGTAGCGCTCATCAGGGGCCAGGTCCTCCCGGCCGGGGCGCAGGGCCTCGTCCTCGGTATAGTCCAGCTCCCCGGCCCGCCGGGTCATCACATTGCGGAAAACAAAGTTGACCCCGTCCAGCACCTCCGGGCGGGAGCGGAAGTTCCGGGAGAGCTGCACCGTGCGGCCCTCCCCCTCCGCCGCCCGGTCGCAGGGCTTGAAGCGGCGGTATTTGTCCAGAAAGATGGTGGGGTCGGCCAGGCGGAAGCGGTAGATGGACTGCTTCACATCTCCCACCAGGAACAGGTTCTTCCCGTTGGACAGGGCGGAGAAAATGGCGTTCTGGACGGCGTTGGTGTCCTGATACTCGTCCACCATGATCTCGGTGAACTGGCTGCCCAGATCCCGGGCCAGCGGGGTGGGCGAGCCGTCCGCCCCGGTGAGCAGGCGGGCGGTGATGTGCTCGCCGTCATTGAAGTCGATGAGCCGGCGGCGGCGCTTCAGCGCCTCAAAAGCCCGGTCGAACTCCTCCGTCACCTCCAGCAGGGCGGTCATGGCGGGGCCCACGGCCCGCAGGTCAGCCATGACCTGCGACCCTGACACGTCAAAGCGCTCCCCCAGCTTGGTGAGCTGCTTCTTGCAGCGGTCACGGGCGGCCTTCACCCGCTCCTTCAGAGCCTGGTCGCACTCCCCCCGCTTGGTCCCCAGCCGGGGAAACTCCGGGGGGAAGCAGGCCGCGGCGCTGTCCCAGCCCTCGTCCAGGGCGTCCCGCAGCTCCTCCAGCCAGGCCAGGGTGCCGTCCAGGGAAGGGCCGTAGTTCTGCTCCAGCAGGCCGTCCCCGTTCACCTCACAGCGCAGCTTCTCCAGCTCCTCCAGCCAGTAGTCCGTCAATTCCTTGCCGTCTGCCAGCAGCAGCTTACCCCAGGGAGTGTCCTCCGGCATGGTCTCCGGCCCCAGGTCGAAGTCCGCCCGGCGCTCCAGCAGCCAGCGGCGGGGATCGGTCTGGGCCTGGACCCGGCGGTGCATGTCCAGCACCACATCCTCCAGGGTCTGGTCGTCCCGCTCCCCGGCCAGATCGTCTGCCAGCGCGGCGAAGCCGGGGTCGGCCTGGATGTTGGCGTACCGCCCCTCCAGCACCTCCTGGAGGGCCTGGCAGCGCAGTTCGTCCCCCTCCGCCTCGTCGCACAGGCGGAAGTCCGGGTCCAGGTCAGCCAGGTGGCCCCACTGGCGCAGCACGTCCAGGCAGAAGGCGTCGATGGTGCAGATGTGGGCCTTGTAGACCAGGGCGGCGTTGCGCCGCAGGTGCCGGTCCTCCGGAGAGAGGGCCATGCGGCTGTGGATAGCGGCGGCAATACGCTCCCGCAGCTCAGCGGCGGCGGCGTTGGTGAAGGTGATGACCAGGAAGCGGTCGATGTCCTCCCCCCGCTCCACATAGTCCATGAGCCGCTCCACCAGCACCCGGGTCTTGCCCGAGCCGGCGGCGGCGGACACCAGCAGGTCGCCCCCCCGGTTTTCCACAGCGGCGCGCTGCTCTCTTGTCAGCTCAATGGCCATCCGTCTCATCCTCCTTCCGCCGCAGCATCCACTGCCAGAACTCGCCGGAGGTGACGCTTCTGCGCCAGCGGCGGCTGTCGCCGCAGCACTCCTCAAAGTGGCAGGCCGCCCGGTAGTCGCACCAGCGGCAGGCGTTGCGGTTCCCGTCGTGCCAGTAGGGGTCGGCGGCGATGTTGCCCTGGGCCATCTGCCCCGCCGCCGCTTTCAAAGCGTCGTTGATATAGTCGTCCAGCAGGGCCATCTGCTCCCCGCTGGCCAGATAGTCGTTCCGCCCCCGGCCATCGCCGATGGGCAGGAAGCGGTAGCCCCCCTGGGCATGCTCCATGGCGGCGATGACCTCCGGGTCGTTCAGCACCAGACCCTGCCGGCGGAGACTGCGGCTCTGGGCCGCGGCCACCTGGTCATCGGTCAGGGTGCGCTCCCCGTCCACCACCGGGTTGCGGGCGGGGACGTACAGCACGCCCGCCGGCACCACATTCTCCTCCGCGTGGCTCAGAGTAAACAGGTACAGGAGCATCTGAAGGCTCCGTCCGTCCTCCACCTCCGCGAAGTCAAAGCTCTTTTTGCCCGTCTTGTAGTCGATGACCCGCAGGTAGCGTTTCCCGTCGTGCTCCCACTGATCCACCCGATCCACCGCCCCGGACAGCCGCAGGGTGACACCGTTGGTCACCTCCACGGGGGGCAGCTCCTGTCCCCGGCCGAACTTCAGCTCGAACCGGGTGGGGACGAAGTCGGAGGCGGCCAGCTCCTCCACCACACTGTCGGTCACCGCCAGGGCGGCCTCCTTCATGCGGGCGAACAGCCAGCGGAACCGGGCGGTCTCCCCCTCCAGGCCGGACAGGGTCTCCGCCTCGTAGTCGTCCGCCGCCCGCCGGGCCAGGGAGCGGCGCAGATCACGGTTCTCCGCCAGAGCCTTCACGCCGCCGTGGGCGTCGCCCTGGGAGAGCACCCGCTCCAGCACGGCGTGGACGAAGGTACCGTAGTCGGTGGGGCGGAATTTTGCCTGCTGCCGGGGTTTCGCGTCCAGGCCGAAGCGCAGGAAATGGCTGAAGTGGCAGGAGTTGAACAGGTCCAGCCGGGTGGCCGACATGGGCACCGCCGGGCCGTACAGGGCCCGCACGCCCGCCGGGGACAGGCTGCCCCGCCGCCAGTGGGCGGCCCGCTCCAGCCGCTCCACCCTGGTTTCAAAGCCGGGCACCGTCCGCAGCACCCGGGCCAGGGTCCCGTCCCTCCCCGCCAGCTCCAACGCCGGGGCAGGGGCCGCCAGGCGGCACTCCCCCGCCGTCACCGGCGGGCAGTCCGGGAACAGGGCCTCCAGCCGCTCCCACAGGAAGCAGGGGGTCCGCTCCCCGCCGTCGCCGCCGCCCACGGCGTAGCTGACATACAGCCGCCGGGAGGAGATGGCGCAGGTCTCGTAGGCGATGGTCAGCTCCCGGCGGAGCTTGTCCTCCTGCCGGGGGGCCAACTCCACCTCCTGGGCGGCCAGAGCGTCCCGGTCCTGGTCGGAGAACAGGCCGGGGGCCGGCTCGCAGTCGGGGACGGCGGTGCTGTCCGCCCCCAGGAAGAACAGGATCTTGACCTCCTTGTGGGCCATGCGGGGGGAATCCCCCACCGCCACCCGGTCCAGGGACACGGGGATGGCCCCCACCTCGTACTGGGACAGCACCAGGGTGAACAGCCGGGAGAACTCCTCCAGCTCCAGCTCCCGCTCACCCAGCAGCAGGGCGCACTGCTCCAGGCCCCCCGCCACGATGTCCCACAGCTGGCGGTACTCCGCCGCGCCGCTCAAATCGCCCCGGGCTTCCAGAGCGGAGGCCCGCTGGCCCAGCCGCTCCGGCAGGCCGATGTCCTCCAGCAGGCCGTAGAGGGCCAGGGCCCGGCCCCGGCCGGTCTTGTCCGTGCCCCGGCGCAGCTTCTCCAGGGGGGCGATGACCCGGCGGCGCAGAGCGTCCAGCCGCTCCACCAGGGCCCGCTGCCCCTCGTCAAAGGTCTGGCCGTAGCCCTCCGGGTGCATGTCCCAGGGGCGCTCTCTCGTCCAGGTGCCCCCCCGGATGTCCCAGGTCAGCACATAGTTTTCCAGCAGGTCCCGCTCCTCCCGGCTGACGCCGGTGAGGTCGGTTTTGAGATAGCGGAACAGCTCCTCGTAGGGGTAGTCCTCCGCCGCCGCGGCCAGGGCGGAGGTCACCAGAGCCATCACCGGCTTTTGCAGCACATCGGTCATGGCGCTCTGGTACGCCGGGATACCGTAGCGGGCAAAGGTGCTCTCCACCAGCTCCCCGTAGGGGCCCATACGCCGGGCGCACACGGCGATGTCCCGGCAGCGGTAGCCCTCCTGCCGCAGCAGGCGCAGGATCTCCGCCGCCGTCCACTCCACCTCCTGCCGCCGGTCCGCCGCCCGCACCCGGGTGACGGCGCACTGGCCCCGCAGGGGCTCCGGCAGGGCGCCGAACAGGTTCTCCTCCAGGAAGGCCAGGGAGGGCTCCAGACGGCCATAGCCGGTCAGGGTCTCCTCCTCCGTGCCCAGGCCCTCCTGCCGGGCGCGGCGGAGCAGCCGCCCCGCCGCCCGGCGGGCGGGGGTGAACACCCCGGCGGGGTCCCGCTCCCTGTCGCACACCAGAGCCACCGTCACATGGGCCTGGGCGGTCAGGGCGGCCAGGACCTCCTCCTCCTGGGGGGTGAAGTCGGTGAAGCCGTGGACGCAGATGTCCATGCCCTCCGCCCAGCGGCTGTCCTTCAGCTGCGCCGCCAGCCGGTCCAGCCGGCCGCGGGGGTCGGCGGCGGCCTCCGCGCACAGGGACTCGTAGGCGGCGTAGATGAGGCCGATGTCCCGCCACTTGTCCCCCTGCTGGCCCCCCAGCTCCTCCCCGGCGCTCACCAGGGTCTCCGGCGGCACACGGTAGCTGCGGCACTCGTCCACCGTGGCCAGCAGCTTGGTGAGAAAGGCGGGCTTCCGGGAGGGGGTGCGGTACAGGCGCAGGCTGTCCGACACCTGGCGCAGGGCGGCGTACATCAGCAGCATCCTGCCCCCCGCGTCCAGCATGGGGGCGGCTCCGCCGCCGCAGGAATCGCACAGCCGCCCGGCCAGCCGGGTAAAGGACAGCACCTCGCACCGGGCGGAGGCCCCGCTGCCCAGCGCCTGGCACATGGCCCGCTCGCTCTCATGGGAGTACTGCTCCGGCACCAGCAGCAGGCAGCGCCGGGCCTGGCTGCGGCCCATCCGCTCCAGCAGCGCCCGGCGGCTGTCCTGGCCCGCCCGGGCGTACAGTACAGTCAGCATCAGATCCCCTCCTCCTGTCGTTTTCTCCATTTTATCGCCTGTCGGCATGTTCGTCAATGATCTTCCCGAACAGGGCAAGAGGGCGGCCGGAGCCGCCCTCATCTCACCACAATATCCGTTTTGGGCACCATGCGCCAGTCGAAGCGGCCCACCAGCTCCTCCGGGGACACCGGCGCCGGCTCCGGCTGCAGGCCCGCCAGAAAGGCCAGATAGCCCACCAGCTCCCGGGGGGTGTACCGCTCCCGCAGCGCCTCCATGTCCAGATCCTCGTCCCGCTTGGCCAGGCGGCGGCCCGTGGGGTCGGTGAGCAGGGGCAGGTGGCAGAATTCCGGCACTTCATAACCCAGGGTCCGGTGGAGCCACGCCTGCCGGGGGGCGGAGGGCAGCAGGTCGCTGCCCCGCACCACACGGTTCACCCCCATGAGGGCGTCGTCCACCACCACCGCCAGCTGATAGGCCCACACCCCGTCGGACCGGCGGAGGATGAAGTCGCCGCAGTCCCGGCGGAGGTTCTCGGTATAGGGTCCCATGTGGCCATCCGGGACGGTGATCTCCTCATCGGGCACCCGCACACGCCAGGCCGGACGGCGGCCCGCCGCCTCCAGGGCGGCCCGCTCCTCCCCGGTCAGGCTGGCGCACTTGCCGGAGTAGACCACGCCGCCGTCCTCCCGGTGGGGGGCGCTGGCGGCCAGCCGCTCCGCCCGGGAGCAGTAGCAGGGATAGGTCAGGCCCAGGTCGGACAGCTTCTGAAAGGCTTCGGCGTAGATCTCCGCCCGGCAGGACTGTCTGTACTCCGGGATCAGGCCGCCCTCGTCCCAGTCCAGGCCCAGCCACTCCAGGTCGTCCATGAGCCGGGCCGCCCGCCAGACCGTACACCGCACGGTGTCCAGGTCCTCGATGCGCAGGAGCATGACGCCGTTCTGGCTGCGCACATCCAGCCAGGCCAGCAGGGCGGCCAGCAGATTGCCCAGGTGCATCCGCCCGCTGGGTGTGGGTGCGAATCGTCCCCGTACTTTCATTGTCCGCCCTCCTCTCAAAAAAACATTGCCGCCGCGTACCGCGGCGGCAATGAAAAAGTCCTTATTTCTTGCTGAAGATCTTGAAGATGTCATCAAAGGGGTCCTTCTCCGGCTCGCTCTTGTCCTCCTCGGGCAGGGGGGTGGGAGGGACCGCGCCGCCCGGGCCGGGAACAGCGGTGCCCGACTTGTTCTCACCGCCGGGGACGGGGTTGCTGATGCCGCCGAAACCGGTGGCGATGACGGTGACCCGGATCTCGTCCTGCAGGTCCTCGTCAAAGGCGGCACCCATCATGAACAGGGCGTCGGGGTCGGCCACCTCCTTGACCATGTTGGCGGCCACCTCCACCTCGTCCAGGCCGATGTCCATGGGGCCGGTGATGTTGACGATGATACCCTTGGCGCCCTGGATGGAGGTCTCCAGCAGGGGGCTGTTGATGGCGATACGGGTGGCCTCCTCCGCCTTGTTCTTGCCGGCGGCGCGGCCCACACCCATGTGGGCCAGGCCAGCATCCTTCATGACGGCGGTGACGTCAGCGAAGTCCAGGTTGATGAGGCCGGTGGTGGTGATCAGGTCGGAGATGGACTGCACCGCCTGGCGCAGCACATCGTCGGCGATGGAGAAGGCGTTGGCGAAGGTGATCTTCTCATCGGTGGCGTACTGCAGGCGGTCGTTGGGGATGATGACCAGGGAGTCCACCTTGCCCCGCAGCTCCTCGATGCCCTTCATGGCCTGATCCATGCGGCGGCGGCCCTCAAAGCTGAAGGGCTTGGTGACCACGCCCACGGTGAGGATGCCCTTCTCCTTGGCGATCTCGGCCACCACGGGGGCCGCGCCGGTGCCGGTGCCGCCGCCCATGCCAGCGGTAACAAACACCATGTCGGTGCCCTCCAGCAGGGCCGCGATCTGCTCCTTGCTCTCCTTGGCGGACTCACGGCCCACCTCTGGGTTGGCGCCAGCGCCCTTGCCGCCGGTCAGCTTCTCGCCGATGGCCAGCTTCTGGGTGGCCTGAGAGGCGTTGAGGCACTGCCGGTCGGTGTTCACCGCGATGAACTCCACGCCCTGCAGCCCGGCAGTCACCATGCGGTTGACCACATTGTTGCCGCCGCCGCCCACGCCGATCACTTTCAGCACATCACCGTTCTTTACGGTCGTATCCATCGAAAAAGCCATAAACCGGCCCTCCAGTCAAAACAAGTTATGGTAAATCCCGTCGAGGGTTCAAACTATATCTTGTATCATTTTATTCTTTTTTCCCTATGAGGTCAATAGAGAATTACAAGTTTTTCGCACGATTTCAGGAAAAAACGGCCCCACAGAGGGGCTTTGAGGGGTCAGCGGCTGCGCTGGAAGTGGACCGCGCCCTCCTCCACGGTCAGGTCGAAGGTCCCCGGCTCTCCCTTGGGCATCTCCTCGTTGTCCATGGCGGCCCTGAGCAGGCGCAGCATATAGCCGTAATCCCCGCCCCGGGGGAGCTTGACCTGGTAGATGTCCCAGGTCAGCACCATATAGGTGGCCGGGGTGCAGTCCAGCCCGGTGCACTGGGAGAGCATGTCCGCCTCCTCCAGCGCCCCCAGCAGGGACAGCACATGGGAGAGGGTGGCCTGATCCTCCTCCGCCGCCTGGACGGCAGCGCCGGCGTAGGGCGCCACGGCGCTCAGGCCGGTGATGGCGATGACCCGCTGGCCCTCCGCCTGCTCCAGCACCTTGCCCTGGGAGGAGATGAGCCAGCGGCTGCCGTTCCCCTCAATGGAGGCCGCTGCCACCCGCTCCGTCACGGTGAGCAGCACCCCGTCAGGCAGCTGCCGCCGCACCGTCACCGTCTCCACATAGGGCAGCTGGGTGCGGATGGCCCCGGCCACCCGGCTCTGGGACAGGGCGATCAGGTTGTCGCCCGTCTCAATGCCGGAGGCGGCGATGATCTCCTCGGCGGTGTAGCGGGAGTTGCCCGCCACCGTCACCTCGTTCACACGGAAAAAGACCACGCAGGCCACAACGATGGCCGCCGCCACCGCCAGGACGGACAGCAGCCGGTAGAGCCCGCTGAAGCGGCCCCTCCGCCTGCGGCGGGACTGGTGCCTGCGCTGCTGTGCCATGGTGGTCTTCCTCCTTTCTTGGGTATCTCTTTACGGCCGCCGCTCCGCCCTGCCGCCCAGGGTGCGGATGGCCTCCTCCAGGGCCTCGTAGCCCCGGTCGATGTGGCTCACGCCGGTGAGGGTGCTCTCCCCCTCCGCCCCCAGGGCGGCCACCGCCAGGGCGCCGCCGCCCCGCAGGTCGGCGGCCTCCACATGGGCGCCGTGGAGCCGTTCCACCCCCCGGACCACCGCCACGCGGCCCTCGGTGGTGATGTCCGCCCCCATGCGCCGCAGCTCGGTCACATGGCGGTAGCGGCTATCAAACACATTTTCCACAAACACGGTGCTCCCCCGGGCGGCGCACAGCGCCGCCATCACCGGGGCCTGGGCGTCGGTGGGAAAGCCGGGATAGGGGGCGGTGCGGATGGCGGACACCGCCTGCAGCGGCTCCTCCCGCCGGCGGCACAGGGCCACCCCGTTCTCGTCGCTGTCCACCCGGCAGCCCGCCTGGTGGAACACTGACAGCACCGGCGACAGATGCCGCCAGTCCACCCCCAGCAGCCGCACCTCCCCGCCGGCGGCTGCCGCCGCGGACAGAAGCGTGGCCGCCGCGATGCGGTCGCCCATGATGGCAAACTCACACCCGTGGAGGGGCTGTCCGCCTTCCACCGCGATGACTGAGCCGCCGGCCCCCCACACCCGGGCGCCCATGGCGTTGAGGAAGTCCTGAAGCTGGACGATCTCCGGCTCCCGGGCGGCATTGGTGATGGTGGTGGTGCCGCTGCCCGCCGCAGCGCACAGCATGGCATTCTCCGTGGCCCCCACGCTGGGAATGGCCAGCTGCACCTCCCCGCCGGCAGGCCGGCCGTAACAGTGGATTCCGCCGTTCTCCTCCACCCGGCAACCCATGGCCCGGATGGCCTGGAGGTGCAGGTCGATGGGGCGGGGCCCCAGCTCGCAGCCGCCGGGGTAGGTCACATGGGCCTCCCCCATCCGGGCCAGCAGCGGCCCCAGAAAGATGATGGAGGAGCGCATGGCCCGCATACGGTCCTCCGGGATGGCGCATCCCGCCGCCCCCGCGGCGTCCACGGTGACGGTGTGGCCCGCCTGCTCCACCCGGCAGCCCAGCCCCGCCAGAATGTTCAGGGCGGCGGACACGTCGCTGAGCCGGGGGCAGTTGGTCAGCTTCACCGTCCCCGGCGCCAGCAGGCAGGCCGCCAGAATGGGCAGCACGCTGTTTTTGGCTCCCTGCACGGTCAGCTCCCCCTCCAGCGGGGTCCCTCCCTGTATATACAATTCACTCATTGTCACGGCCTCCCCACAGGATCTGATCGAACCATCCTATGCCGGGGGCGCGTTTGTTGCTATTTTCCCGTTTTACTTTAAGATTTTGATCAGCTCGCCGTAAATATCCTCGGCGGCGTGGGGCGCGGCCAGCTCCTTCAGCGCCCGGCCCATGGCGGCCCGGCGTACCCCGTCGGAGAGCAGCTCCATGGCCGTCTCATACAGCAGGGCGCCGGAGCAGTCCTTCTCCTCGATGAGCACCGCCCCGCCCCGGTCGGCCAGCACCTTGGCGTTCTTGTACTGATGGTTGGCCGCCACGAAGGGAGACGGCACCAGAATGGCCGGCTTGCCCAGGGCGGTCAGCTCTCCCAGGGTGGAGGCCCCCGCCCGGCAGATCACCAGGTCGGCGGCGGCCATCACCGTGGGCATGTTGTCGATATAGGGGCGCACCTCGTCGGCGCTGAATTCAATGCCCCGCCGCCTCAGCTCATCGGGCATCTCGTCGTAGTCCCGCCCGGCGCTGTGGATATAGTGGAACCGCCGGCCCTCCGCCGACCACCGCTCCACCAGGTCCACCGTCATAGCGCTCATGTGACCCGCCCCCTGGGAGCCCCAGAAGGAGATGACCAGGGGCTGGCTGTCGGTGAGGCCCAGGGCCAGCCGGGCCTCCTCCCGGTCCAGGGAGAAGAACTCCTCCCGCACCGGGGTGCCGGTCACCGCCACACGCTTGGCGTTCTCATAGTATTCCCGGGCCTCGGGAAAGCCAACCATCACCAGGTCCACCTTGTCCGCCAGGGCGCGGGTGGTCAGGCCGGGATAGGCGTTGGACTCGTGGATGGCGCAGGGGATGCCCATGCGGGCCGCCTCCCGCACCGCGGGGAAGGAGGCGTAGCCCCCGGTGCCCACCACCAGGTCGGGCTTGAACTCCTTCAGGATGCTCCGGGCCTGGCTCCGGCCCACGGGCACGCTGACGGCGCTTTTCACATTGTGCTTAATGACCTTCCAGCTCCAGGCCCGCTCAAAGGTGGACACCTGGACGGTCCGGATGGGATAGCCCGCCTGCTCCACCAGGCGGCGCTCCATACCCCGCTGGGCGCCGATGAACATGATCTGGCAGCCGGGATGCTTTTTCTCAAAGACCTGGGCCACCGACAGGGCCGGATTCACATGTCCGGCGGAGCCGCCGCAGGTAAAGATGACTTTCATACGCTCACTCCTCACTCCGCCTTGGGAGCCACGATCTGCCGGGATACGCTGAGGATCACGCCCATGGACGCCAGCTGAATAAGCAGCGCCGTACCGCCGTAGCTGAAGAAGGGCAGAGAGATTCCGGTGGTGGGCAGGGCGCCGGTGACCACGCCGATATTCAGCAGGGTCTGCACGGCGATCAGGGTGGTCAGGCCCACGATGAGCAGGGTGCCGAACCGGTCCCGGGCGTGGAGGGCCAGCCAGTAGCCCCGGATGATGAGCAGGGCGAACAGGGCGATGATGAGGCAGGCGCCCACAAAGCCCAGCTCCTCACACACGATTCCGAAGATAAAGTCATTGTGCTCCTCCGGCAGCCACATATACTTCTGCCGGCTGTTGCCCAGGCCCACTCCCAGCAGGCCGCCGGAGCCGATGGCAATCTGGGACTGCCATAGCTGCCAGCCGTCTCCCCGCAGGTCGGTGCCCGGGTTGAGCCAGGAGTTGATGCGGGCGGTCATGTATTCGGTCTTGGTGATGATGATCCACAGCAGGCCGCCCACGCTCACGCCCGCGCCGATGAACCAGCCCAGCTTTACCCCCGCGGCGAACAGCACCGCCGCCGCCGAGAGCAGGATCAGGATCATGCAGGACAGGTGGGGCTGCTTGTAGAGCAGAAAGAGCACCACCAGAAGAATGACCCCATAGGGGATCAGCTCCAGAAAGCCGATGCGGTCCAGAAAGCCGCCCACACGCCCCACCAGGGACCGCTTGTTCCATTTTTTCGGTGCCTTCAGCTGGTCGCCCCGCTTGGACAGCCGGGCGGCAAAGAACAGGACGATGGCGATCTTGGCCAGCTCTGAAGGCTGGAACCGGATGCCCAGCCACAGCCACCGCCGGGCGCCGCCGCCGGAGCGGCCCAGAGGGGTGAACACCAGTATCAGCAGAATAATGGACCCCACCAAGGCGGGAATGGACAGCAGCCGCAGCCGCTGGTAGTCGATCTTGGACACCACGAACATGGCCGCCACGCCCGCCGCGGCGAACAGCGCCTGCCGGGTGAAGTAGTAGTAGGGGTTGCCGCCGGTGTCCACCGACGGGTCCAGGTTATAGTAGGCCGAGGCGTAGGAGGCGGACAGCAGCATGACAAGGCCCACCGCCGTCAGCAGCAGCACCAGGGCCAGAAAGGGCAGGTCCATGGGGCCCCGGGCCAGTTTTTCCTCTGTGGTCAGGTCCCGCTTGGCCTTTCTTTTCAGCATGGCTGTTCACCTCCTATTCATCAGGTCATTTTGCGGAATTTTTAGGACGGGGAAGGCTTAAGCGCCGTAAATCAATGCCTCGCCTGTTCGCAACGCGCGGCTTCCTCATTTCAAACGCCCACGGGGCGGGAATGAGGATAGGGGCCTACGGGCTCCCTCCGACTCGGGCTCGAAACGCACCGCTGCGCGGTGCTGGCTTCTCGCCCTCGCTCCAGTCCATCCGCGCTGCTCACGACGGCTCAGACACCATAGCGGTACATGCACCCGACGAAAGCCAGCAGGCAGAAGGCCACGGTGATGCCCGCGAAAGTGAGCACGATGCGCACCTCGCTCCAGCCGCCCAACTCCAGGTGGTGGTGCAGAGGGGCCATGCGGAAGATGCGCTTGCCGTGGGTCAGCTTGAAGTAGCCCACCTGGAGGATATCGCTGAGGGTCTCCGCGATGTAGACGATGCCCACCGGAATCAAAATCAGGGGAGCGTCCAGGGCGAAGGCCATGCCGCACACCGCGCCCCCCAGGAACAGGGAGCCGGTGTCGCCCATGAACACCTTGGCAGGGTGGAAATTATAGATAAGGAAGCCCAGCAGGCCGCCGGCCAGGGCCCCGGCGAAGATGCCCACCGCGCCCTTGTCCCACCAGGCGGACAGCACGGCGAAAAACACCGCTACTGGCAGGGTCACGGACCCGGCCAGGCCGTCCAGACCGTCGGTCAGGTTCACCGCGTTGACGCAACCCACCACCACAAAGGCGGCAAAAATCAGGTAGGCCAGCCAGGGCAGCTTCAGATAGGCGTTGACGAAGGGGATATAGAGGTTGGGAGACAGGTGGCCGGAATAGCGCATCCAGGCCAGAAAGGCGATGGCTGCCGCCAGCTGCAGCAGGAACTTCCACCCGGCGGTCAGGCCGGTGTTCTCATGCTTTTTGATCTTGGCGTAGTCGTCGATAAAGCCGATGGCGCCGTAGATCAGGGCGAACACCAGCACGGACAGGGCGGAAAAATCCCCCCCGGCCATATCCTGCCAGCCGAAGGCGAGCACCGCCGCCGCGCAGGCGATCATGAACATGAAGCCGCCCATGGTGGGGGTGCCCTCCTTGGACTTGTGCCAGTTGGGGCCGATCTCCTTGATGGACTGGCCCGCCTTCATGGCCCGCAGGAAGGGCACCAGGAACCGCCCCACCACCGCGCTGACCACAAAGGCCACGATACCCGCCAAAATGATCCTCATAAACTTGACCTCCAAACTCTCTTTTGTCACCCTATTGGGCCAGCCGCCGGGCGGCCTCCTCCAGAGGCACCCCCAGGGCCAGGGCCCCGGCCAGAGCAGCCAGATAATCGTATAGTCTGGGCTCCTCCCCCAGGGGCACCCGCACCCGGAGCAGGTCGCCGTCGGTGAGGGCCTCAAACTCCAGCCGCTCTCCCCGCAGACACACATTTTTCGCCGTCAGATCGGCCTGGGGCCGGCCGTCGGAATAGGCAAAGACGGGCAGGCCGGACTGGGCGGCCAGCCGCCGCCCCTCTCCGTCGTCCAGGCCCACCACCGTCACATCCGCCCGGGGGGACAGGGCCCAGCGGGCGGCGGCGCAGGGGGACAGGGTCTGTTCGCCGGGGGCATCGAAGTTCTCCACCACCACCGCCCGGTAGCGTGCTCCCCCGTCCCGCCCCATGGCGGCCTGACAGGGGGTCAGCTCCACCACCGGGCAATCGGTGAGCCGGCGCAGCAGCCGGGCGGTCAGGGTGCCTCCCCTACCCACCACAGCCACTGGCCCTTCCATTTTAATCGGTCTGGTATCCATAATCGATCACATCGCTGATAAATCTCACTTCCACCACCGTGCCCGGGCTGACCATGGTGCCCGGCTCGATGGACTGGCTGTCGGCGGTGACGTCGGCGCTGACACTACTGGACACGCCGGTGGAGCGCAGGAACAGGCCCAGATTCTCCAGCTTCTCCTTGGCTGCGGAGATGGTCAGGCCCCGGACGTCGGGCACCTCCACCTCCTCGGCGGGGGCCTCGTCCCCCAGATAGAGAATGACGTTGGAGCTGCCGGGGATGGACACGCCGGCGGCGGGCACCTGGGCGGTGACCATGTTGCCGGTGCCCACAGTGCGGCAGCGGATGCCCCGGTCGGTGAGCAGGCTCTTGGCCACCGTCAGCTCATAGCCGGTGACTCTGGGCATGGTCACATCGGCGGAGGCCAGCTCCTCGGCGGTGTACTGCTTCTCCACGCCCATGTAGTCCAGGATGGCGGCGATGAGCTTGCCAGCCATGGGGGCGGTGATGTTGCCGCCGCTGATGTAGGTGCCGGAGGGGGTGTAGTTGGAGCCGGGGGCGGAGCGCTGGGGGCTGTCGTAGGCCAGCAGAACGATGACCTGGGGATTATCCACGGGTGCAAACCCCATAAAGGAACAGATCACATCGTCGTTGTCCAGCTCATCCCGCTTTTCGGAGGTGCCGGTCTTGCCGCCGATGCGGTAGCCCGACATGTAGGCGTTGCGGCCAGAGCCCTCGGACACCACGCTCTCCAGAATCTGGCGCAGCTTTGCCGAGGTCTCCTCGCTGATGACCTGCCGCACCTCCTCCACCTCGTGGTAGTAGACGGTGTTGCCGCCGCTGTCGGAGGCGGACTGCACCAGATAGGGGGTCAGCAGGTGCCCGCCATTGATGACGGCGGAGAAGGCCCGGATCATCTGCACGGGGGTGATCTTGAAGGTCTGGCCGAAGGACGCGGTGGCCAGGGAGGCGGCTCCGTAGGGCCCTTTGAAGGAGTCCTCGCTCCAGAACACGCTGGTGCCCTCCCCCAGCAGGTCAATGCCGGTGCGCTCAAACAGGCCGTAGTTCTCCAGATAGCTCCAGAAGGTCTCCGGCCCAATCTTCTCCGCGATCTGCATGAGGGCCACGTTGCAGGAGTTCTCCACCGCCTCGGTCAGGGTCTGGTCTCCGTGGCCGGTCCGCTTGTGGCAGTGGATGGTAAACCCGCCCACCACCTTGGAGCCGCCGCAGTAGAAGTGGTCATCCATGGAGACCAGGCCCTCTTCCAGGGCCATGGACACGGTGATGGGTTTGAACACGGAGCCGGGCTCGTAGGTGTCGGACAGGGCCCGGTTGCGCCACTGCTCGTTCAGGGCCGCCGAGACGGCGGCGGAATACTCGTCGCTGTCCTCGCCGTACTGGTCCGCCGCCGCCTGGACCTCGGCCAGCAGGTCCTCGTCCAGAATGGAGCCGTAGCGGTTGGGGTCAAAATCCGGCGTGCTGGCCATGGCCAGGATGGCGCCGGTGCTGGGGTCCATGACAATGCAGAAGCCGCCCTTCTGCACATCGTAGGTCTCGATGCCCTCGGCCAGAATCTGCTCGGCCATGGCCTGGATGGAGGCGTTGAGGGTCAGGGTCAGATCATACCCCTCCCGGCCGTCGAAATATTCCCCGTAGCCGGTGAGCATCTCGATTCCGTAGGCGTTCTGGGAGGTGACCACCCGCCCGCTCTCGCCGGAGAGCAGGTTCTGGTACACCGCCTCGATGCCCTGGGCACCCACCTTCACGTTGCCGCTGGTCTCGCTGTACGCCATGAAGCCCAGCACATGGGAGCCCACGGTAGCCTGGGGATAGTACCGCTTGCTGGTGGGCACCAGGTAGAGCATGGAGGACAGGCGGTTCTCGCTGATGAACTCCCGGACGGCGGAGGCGTCCTCCTCCTCCAGCTCGTAGGCCAGGATCTCATAGGCGGAGGCGGTGTACTCGATGCGGCTCCACAGCCGCTCCTCGTCCAGCCCGAACAGGTCCACCAGGCCGTCCACGATGAGCTTCCGCTTTTCATACACGGCCTGGTCGTAGGCCGCCTGGTCCAGCTCCCCGTCCACCTTGTACTTCTCCTCGTTGACCGAGGCTTTCACATCCCGGGGGGACAGGATGAGCTGGTACACCGTGGCAGACATGGCCAGAGTGTTGCCGGCGCTGTCGTAGATGGTGCCCCGGTTGGCGTTCACCGCCACGTCCTTGGTCTGCTGGTTGGCGCCCCGCTCCTCCCACAGGTCCTGCTCGGTGACCTGGAGCTTCCAGAGCTGCATCACCAGGGGGATAAAGCAAAGAACGCCCAGACACACCATCAGAAAGACGGTGCGCCTGAACAGGCTCCGGTTGCTCTTGCCCGCCGAGCGGCGGGGCTTCTTCTCCTGATTTGCCATGGGGTACGCTCCTTGCATAAGGCCTGAAATGTAGGGAAGGGCGTAAGAACCGCTTCCATTCTTACGCCCCTTGCTCTCTATCTCTGTTTCCTGTGCAGTATATGCCGCCGTCCGGTGCCCTTATGACAGCAGCCCGGACAGGAGCTGCTCCACCTGGCGCACCAGGCCGGACAGGCCCTGCTCCGCCGAATCGTAGTAGACCACATTGTCCCCGTTGGACAGGTCCAGGTAGACGGTGTTGCCCGCCCCGGCCTTCACCATGGAGCCGTTGGAGGTGAACATCTCCTCGATGGCGGCCAGGTCGTAGGCCAGCTCATACTGGGCGGTGAGCACCTTCTCCTCCGCCTGCAGGTCGGACAGGGTGGAGCGCAGGGTGACGGTCTCATCGTTGACCATGGCCAGCCGGGCGCTGGTCATCACCAGCAGCAGGGCGCACAGCAGCACCGCAGCAAAGCCCACGATGGCGAAGGGGGCCACGGCGCTCTGGGGACGCACCTCCAGCTGGGGACGGGCCACCGTCCGGGTGCGGGGCTGTACCCGGGGGCGGCGGACAGGCTCCGTCCGGGGGGCGCGGCGGGCGGGCGCGGCGGTGCCGCGCTCGTACTCGGGCTGATAGGCCGAGCTGCCGTAGGTCTCATATCTTCTTGTCCTGCGCTCAGTGGCCATGAGATCTCGCTCCTTTGTAAATCATGACAGCTTCTCCGCGATCCGCAGCTTGGCGCTGCGGGCCCGGGGGTTATCTTCCAGTTCTTCTTCGCCGGACACGATGGGCCGCTTGCCCACCAGCCGGACCTTGGGGGTCTTGCCGCACACGCACACCGGGAAGTCCGGCGGACAGGTGCATCCCTTGGCCCACTCGGCGTAGGCGGTCTTGACCAGCCGGTCCTCCAGGGAGTGGAAGGAGATGACGCACAGCCTTCCGCCGGGGTTCAGGGCGTCCAGCGCGCTGGCCAGCAGCCGCTCCACCTCGCCCAGCTCGTCGTTGACGGCGATGCGGATAGCCTGGAAGGACCGCTTGGCCGGGTGCTGCTTCTCCCGCCGGGCCTTGGCGGGCATGGCGTTCCGGATCAGCTCCGCCAGCTCCAGGGTGGTCTCAATGGGGGCGGTCTCCCGCGCCCGTACAATGGCGGCGGCGATGAGGCCGGAGTAGCGCTCCTCGCCGTACTGCCACAGAATGCGCTTCAACTCCTCCCCGCTCCAGGTGTTGACCACCTCGCGGGCGGTGAGGGGGGCGGACTGGTCCATCCGCATGTCCAGGGGGGCGTCCTGCAGATAGGAGAACCCCCGGGCCGCCTCGTCCAGCTGGGGCGAGGACACCCCCAGGTCAAAGAGCATCCCGTCCGCGCCGGAGACGGACAGTCCCTCCAGAATGGCGGCGATGTCGCCGAAGTTGCCGTGGACCAGAGTCACCCGGTCCATGAGCCCCTCCAGCCGGGCGGGGGCGGCGTCCAGCGCCGCCTGGTCCCGGTCGATGCAGATGAGCCGGCCGGTGGTCAGCCGCCGGGCGATCTCCCGGGAGTGGCCGGCCCGGCCCAGGGTGCCGTCCACATAGACGCCGTCGGGCCGGATATTCAGTCCGTCCAGGCACTCGTTCAGGAGTACCGGCTTGTGTGTGTATTCCATATCAGATCCCCAGTCTGGCCAGCAGATTGGCGATGTTCTCGGGATTGAGCTCCTGGCGGCGCTTGGCCTGCCAGTTCTCCGCGCTCCAGATCTGGGCCCGGTCGTTGTTGCCGGTGATGACCACATCCCGGTCGATCCTGGCGTAGTCCTTCAGATAACCCGGCACCTGGAACCGCCACTGCTTGTCCGCCTCGCACTTCTGGGCGGAGGCGAAGAACAGGTCCATCTCCGCGGCCTGGGCGGTGGTCAGCTCAGACACCCGCTCCTGGAGCTTGGCCCAGGTGGACATGGGGTACAGGGTCAGGTTCTCCTTGACCCCCACCGCCAGGTAAAAGGTGGTGCCCAGCTTCTCCCGCAGCTTGGAGGGCACGATGAGACGGCCGGCGTTGTCCAGACTGTGCTCATAGGTACCGGTCATCCCGCTCCCTCCAATCTACTCCAATTTTAGAGTGTTTTACTCCATTTCACTCCAATTTGGTTTCAGTATACAACGGCGCTCCGT
>JBJEYO010000011.1:0-4392 GCA_051886935.1 Candidatus Enterenecus sp.
TGACGGGGGTGTGGGCCAGCTCCTCCAGGTCGGCGGAGATGTCCATGGTGGTCTCGGCCCCCCGGTGGACGCCGCCGATGCCGCCGGTGGCGAACACCTTGATGCCCGCCATGTGAGCGATGATCATAGTGGTGGTGACGGTGGTGGCCCCGTCGGCGCCCCGGGCGCACAGGGTGGCCAGGTCACGGCGGCTGGCCTTGGCCACGCCGGCGCCGGTCTTGCCCAGATACTCGATCTCAGCCCGGCTGCAGCCGGCCTTCAGCCGCCCGCCGATGATGGCGATGGTGGCGGGCACGGCGCCGTTCTCCCGGATGATCTCCTCCACCTTCAGGGCGGTCTCCACATTCTGGGGATAGGGCATACCGTGGGAGATAATGGTGGACTCCAAAGCCACCACGGGCTTGCCCTGCTCCAGGGCGGTGCGTACTTCGGGATTGATGTCCAGATACTTGTTCATAACAGTTCCTCCTGAGTTTGTTGATGGCGCGCCCGTTTGGGGCGGATGTCGAAACGCCAGACGGCGATCATAAAGGAGATGAGGGCCACCACCTCGATGGCGGCGCAGGAATAGGAGCGGGCGATGAAATTATAGACCAGGACCAGCGGCGAATTGCACAGAAACAGCAGCCGGGTCAGGCGCATGTCGTGGGTCCACAGGGCCACGGTGGTGAGCATCATGGCCAGACCCAGCAGCAGGCAGTAGGGGCCGTCCCAGGTCAGCAGGGGGGAGGCGGCGTAGCACACCAGGAAAAAGACCAGCCAGAGTTTGCTGGAGGCCCATTTCCGGTCGTTGTAGGAGCACACCACCGCCCGGAACAGGCCCAGCAGGTTGATGAGTACGCCGGTCCAGGCGCCCAGCAGGGCGTAGTGGGCCACCCACATGACGCAGCACACCAGCTGCAGGGTGAGGATGCGCTTCCGGCTGCCGCTCTGGAGGGAGGTCAGGGCGATGATGGAGGGGACCAGGCCCAGGGCCTGAACGAAGAGGAACCACATGGCGAAGCCTCCCTCACGCCATGCGCCGGCGCAGGGCTTCGGCGCTCATGGCGGGGTTGATGGTCTCCCCGCTCTCCATGGCGATGGCGGCGGCGGCCAGGCCGGCCCGGGCGGTGCCCTCCAGATCGGTGCCCTCCAGGTAGGCCCAGACGATGGCGGCCATGAAGGCGTCACCGCAGCCGGTGGTGTTCACCATCTCACCGGGCAGGCAGGGCAGATGGCAGCGGCCGCTGTGGTCGGCGGCGAACACGCCGTCCGCCCCCAGGGAGATGAACACCCGGCGCAGGCCGGTGGCCAGCAGGGCGTCCGCCGCCCGGTCCAGGCTGTCCTCGTCGGTGATGGCCACGCCGGAGAGCAGCTCCGCCTCCAGCCGGTTGGGCTTCAGGGTGTGGAGCTTGCCCAGCACCGGCCGCAGCTTTTCCGCCTTGGCGGTGGAAACCGGGTCGGCGAAGATGGGCAGATGGATGTTCTCGGCCAGCCACCGGATGGATTCGGCGGGGATGTTGGTGTCCGCCACCACCACCTGGGCGCTGTTCAGCAGCGGGGAGCGGGAGGCCAGAAAGGCGGGGGTCAGGTGCTCGTAGATGTCCATGTCGGACACGGCCAGGGCCATGTCCCCCCGCTCATCGGTGATGAACAGGTAGGTGGAGGTGGCCCCGCCGGACACCTGGAGGGAGCGGCTGATGTCGATGCCCAGCTCCCCGCAGGAGGCGGCGATGCGCTGGGCGTACAGGTCGTCCCCGAAGGCGGTGAGCATCCGGGTGTCCACCCCCAGCAGGGCCATGTTGTGGGCGATGTTCCGCCCCACGCCCCCCAGGCTCATGCGCACCCTGCCGGGGTTGGAGTCTGCCGGCACCAGGGGCCGGTAAGGGACGCCGCCGATGTCCATGTTCACGCCGCCCACTACCACCGCATATGGGGCGCTGGTGACGATGTAGCCCCTGCCGGCGATGTGCCCCTTCTTCATCAGGTTGGAGATGTGGACCGCCACCGATGACCGGGTGATGCCCGCCCGCTCCGCCAGCTCCTGCTGGGAGATCAGGGGGTCCTCCTCGATCCACCGGAGAATCTGCCGTTCCCGCTGGGTCATGGTACCGCCTCCTAAATAAATGCTTATTTGAATAAACTAATGCTTAGTATAGCGGAGAAAGCGCGGTTGTCAAGGGGGTGGGGAACATTTTTTTACGGGAGAGCATGGAAAAAGGCCCCGTGCCGCGCTGAGGCGGCACAGGGCCTTGAGGCTTCAGGACTGGGCCAGGGCCTGGGCCCGGCTTTTCAGGATCCTGGGGAAGCGGTAGAGGAACACCGCGCCGCAGGTCAGGGCGGAGACGGCGTCTGCGATGGGCTCGGCCACCAGGACGCCGAAGACCTGGTCGCTGAACAGGTGGGGCAGGAGGAAGATCAGGGGGATGAGCAGGATGACCTTGCGGAACAGGGCGAAGAACAGGGAGACCTTGGCCTGGCCCAGAGCCACAAAGGTATATTGGCAGGTGTTCTGGATCCAGAAGACGCACATGCCCATGAAATAGATGCGAAGGGCCCGGCGGGCCAGGGCGGTAAGGTCGGGATTGTCGTTGAACAGAGCCACGGGGACGCCGGGGAACAGCTCTACAAAGAGCCATGCGGACACCAGATAGATCATCTGGATGAGAGCCAGCAGTTTGAATGCCTTCTTCACCCGGTCCAGGTTCCCCGCGCCGAAGTTGTAGCTGATGATGGGCTGGGCGCCCTGGGTCAGTCCCTGGGAGGGGAGCCACAGCACCTGCATCACCGAGGCGCAGATGGTCATGGCGCCCACGGCGGTGGTGCCGCCGTATTTCAGCAGGGAGGAGTTGAAGGAGATGGACACCAGGCTCTCCGTGGCCTGCATGATGAAGGGGGACACGCCCAGGGCCATGATGGGGCCGACCACCGCCGGGCGCAGCCGCAGATGGCGCAGCCGGATGTGCAGGATGGACCTGGGGCCGGTGAGGAACCGCAGTACCCACAGGGCGGAGACGGACTGGGCAATGACGGTGGCCAGGGCGGCGCCCTTGACCCCCATGTCCAGGCCAAAGATAAACACCGGGTCCAGCGCGATGTTCACCGCCGCGCCGATGAGGGTGGTGAGCATGGCGGTGGTGGCGAAGCCCTGGATGGTGATAAAGCAGTTCAGGCCCAGGGAGATGAGCACCGACACGGAGCCCCACAGATAGATGGAGAGATAGTCGGTGGCGTAGCCGATGGTGGTGGGGTCCGCGCCGAAGGCCAGGAGCAGGGGCTCCTTCCAGATCTGGAAGGCGGCGGTGGAGACCACCGCCAGCACCAGCAGCAGGGCGGCGGAGCCGCCCAGAACGGCCTCAGCCTTTTCGTTGTCCCCCTCGCCCATGGAGATGGAGGCCCGGGGGCCGCCGCCCATGCCAGCCAGGGCGGCCAGGGCGGAGATGAACATGATGATGGAGAAGCAGACCCCCAGGCCGGTGAGGGCCAGGTCGCCGCCCGGCTCCATGTGGCCGATGTAGATGCGGTCGATGATGTTGTACAGGGCGTTGACCAGCTGGGCCGCGATGGCGGGCAGAGCCAGCCGGAACAGAAGAGGCCCGATGGGCGCCGTGCCCAGGGCCTGATCCCGCTGATTCATAAGATCCTCTCCTTAAAGAAAACGGGTATGCCTTCCGAAAAATGGAAGGCTTCGGGGCGGGGCCCCGAAGCCTTTCGGTTGTTTTTGATCAGAACTCCGCGTTGCCCACGGTGCGGGGGTGCAGCTCCACATCGCGGATGTTGGAGATGCCGGTCAGGTACATGACCATGCGCTCGAAGCCCAGGCCGTAGCCGGCGTGGCGGCAGGAGCCGTAGCGCCGCAGGTCCAGATACCACCAGTAGTCCTTGGGGTCCAGGCCCAGCTCGTTCATGCGGGCTTCCAGCAGTTCCAGCCGCTCCTCACGCTGGGAGCCGCCGATGATCTCGCCGATGCCGGGCACCAGGCAGTCGGCGGCGGCCACGGTCTTGCCGTCGTCGTTCTGGCGCATATAGAAGGCCTTGATCTCCTTGGGGTAGTCGGTGACGAACACCGGGCGCTTGTAGACCTGCTCGGTCAGATAGCGCTCGTGCTCGGTCTGCAGGTCGCAGCCCCACTCCACCTTATAGTCAAACTTGTCGTTGTTCTGCTTCAGAATCTCCACGGCCTCGGTGTAGCTGACCCGGCCGAAGTCGGAGGTGGCCACATGCTGCAGCCGCTCCTTCAGGCCCTTGTCCACGAAGGAGTTGAAGAAGTCCATCTCGTCGGGGCAGCGCTCCATGACGAAGTTGATGATATACTTGATCATGGCCTCGGCGGTGTCCATGTAGTCGTTCAGGTCGGCGAAGGCCATCTCCGGCTCGATCATCCAGAACTCGGCGGCGTGGCGCTGGGTGTTG
>JBJEYO010000012.1:0-4364 GCA_051886935.1 Candidatus Enterenecus sp.
TAGTTCAATTGGCAGAGCACCGGATTGTGGTTCCGGGTGTTGTGGGTTCGAGTCCCATTACCCACCCCATACTAAGGCTGAGGGCCGGAGCGTCCGCTCCGGCCCTTGCCTCACCTTTTCCATTGGGGTGTAGCCAAGTGGTAAGGCACGGGACTTTGACTCCCGCATTCGCTGGTTCGAGTCCAGCCATCCCAGCCAGGAGTACCGAGCCGTCGTGAGCAGCGCGGATGGACCAGAGCGAGGAATGCAAACCAGGAGGGCTGTCCCCCGCAAAGCCCGGATGGTTGCGTTCCGAGTCGAAGGGAAGCCGCGCGCCGCGAACAGGCGAGGCATGACCACGCCGGCGCCAGGCTGCGCCTCCTCTCCCCACGCGACCCGCTCCGCTGGGCTCGCGCGGGGACACCAAGGACAATTTCACATGACTCGTTAGCTCAGTTGGTAGAGCAACGCCCTTTTAAGGCGAAGGTCCGGGGTTCGAGTCCCCGACGGGTCACCAGCTCAGAAATTCCCTGTTTGGCACGAATCCCCGCCTTGCGGCGAGGCTTCTTAGCCGGACAGGGAATTTCTTCGCTTCCAACCGCGATCCGCTCTGCTGGGTTCGCGGTTGGGTTTGGGCATGAAACGGTAGTTTGTGCCTCGAAAGCGTTCACGCTTTCCACATCTTTATCGAAAAGTCATCTCTCACTCATTCCGTCGCTCCTTCTTTCCAAATCGAACCCGCTTCGCTAGGCTTCGATTTGGTTTAGGCGCAGACCTGAAGGTGGCGGCATCTATCCTGCTGCGATGTTACAAATTCACGATTTACTCCCCTCTGGCATCTTACGACAAAATATGCTATGATGGCCTCACTGACATCTGACAGGAGGAATGGCTATGGCTGGCTGGGAGGAACTGGAGCGCCGCTGCGCCCAATGTCAGGGATGCGCCCTGGCGGACACCCGCACCAATGTGGTCTTCGGCGCCGGACAGAAGGACGCGGAGGTCATGTTCGTGGGCGAGGGCCCCGGTGAGAACGAAGACCTGCAGGGCGAGCCCTTTGTGGGCCGGGGCGGGCAGCTGCTGGACGACATGCTCTCCCTCATCGGCCTGTCCCGGCAGAGGAATTTCTACATCGCCAACATCGTCAAGTGCCGCCCGCCCCACAACCGGGACCCGCTGAACACGGAGCAGGACGCCTGTTTCCCCTATCTGGAGGAACAGATCGCCCTGGTGCGGCCCAAGATCATTGTCTGCCTGGGCCGAATCGCCGCGGCGCGGCTCATCAAGCCCGACTTCCGGATCACCCAGGAGCACGGCCAGTGGTTCCGGTACGGCGACGCCTATATCACCGCCATCTACCACCCCGCCGCCCTGCTGCGGGACCCCTCCAAAAAGCCAGACACCTTTGTGGACCTGCGCGCCATCCGGGCCAAGGTCCGGGAGATATGTACCCACACCTACTGAGAATCGCCCTCCTCCGGCAGCAGGTTCATCACCGACACCTCGAAGGCCACCCGGGTCTCCTCCCCCTCCGGGGTCACCTTGCGGTAGCGGCGGCTCTGGAGCCGCCCCTCCAGCCGCAGGCGCTCCCCCACCTCCATGCCGCCGCACAGGGCGGCCAGGGAGCCCCAGGCGATACAGGGCAGGTAGTCCGCCCGGCCGTAGGGCCGGTTCACCGCCAGCAGCAGATCGCAGATCTCCCGGCCCAGGGGGGTGCGCCGGCGCACCGGCCGCTTGCACAGCACCCCGCCCAGAATCAGGCGGTTCTCCCCCTCCGACGGCTCCACAAGCGCCGCCGAGCGCACCAGCACGGTGATGATCAGCCGGGGCCCTGTCCCGCTGCGGTTGTTATAGGAGCGCACCTCCCCCTCCACCGCCAGCCAGTTTCCCGGCTGCCACAGGGCGGGATCTGGCTGGGCCGTCACCAGGTTGACCACATCCTCCGCCCCGGACAGCCGGGGCACCCGGAAGGGCGCCGTGTAATAGTCCACCCCGTGGTTGCGGTGGGTCAGCACCGGCTCGCCTGCCACCTGACCCCGCAGGCTGATCCTGTTTTCCCCTCTTTGCTCGGTCATCGGTATCACACTCCATCAGTCAAAGCTGGCTGATTCTATGCTCCCATTTCCCTAAGTATGACCATTGACAAGGACGGGCCCGCAAGTATAAAATACAAGGTACCCATTTCGCGTGACAGAGGAGGTAAGATCATGGAACTGGATCTGACGCGCAAGCAATTCCGGCGGCTGCTGGACATGGTTTACATCGGCAACTGGATCCTGAACTCCACCCGGGGGGAGGACCGGTTCAAGGACTATGACGAGGTGGAGAGCCTGCTGTTCAGCAAGGCCGCCCAGGAGGGCATGCCCACCCTGGCCGAGCTCTACGAGGGCGAGGTCATCCCCTCCCGCGCCTTTGCCGAGGGCGGCATACACGAGGCCATTATCGAGTATGAGAACAATGTGTTTTTTGAGATCCTGGCGGAGGATCTTGCCCGCCGGGACATGGACGACGTCCCCATCGACGAGAGCAATTATGACGAGCTGAACCGGCGCATCGACGCCTATATCGACGAGTTTGAAGCCCACGGCACCGACAACATCACAGTGGATTGCGAAGAATGAAGAACACGCCGCGGCCTCGGGCCGCGGCGTGCTTTCATTTACTTCTTCTTGCGCTTCTTCTCGAAGAAGTCCTTGACCGGAGTGGCCCGGTCGTGGCCCTCGCCCATGGTCTCGGCGTAGGCCCGCAGGGCCTCCCGCTGCTCCTCCGTGAAGTTGACGGGCACCTGCACCTGGACGGTGACATACTGGTCGCCTCTGCCCCGGCCGTTCACCATGGGCACACCCTTGCCCCGCAGGCGGAAGGTGGTACCGGTCTGGGTGCCGGAGGGCAGGGTCCACTTCACCTTGCCGTCGATGGTATCGATCTCCAGCTCCGCGCCCAGGGCGGCCTGGGGGAAGGACACCGGCTGGTTCAGATACAGGTCATAGCCGTCCCGCTGGAACCGGGGATCGGGCTTCACCGACACGCCGATGATCAGGTCCCCGGCGGGGCCGCCGTTCAGGCCGTGGTTGCCCTCTCCCCGCATGGAGATGGACTGGCCGTCGTCGATGCCGGCGGGGATCTTCACCCGGATCTTGCGCTGTCTGCGCACCTGGCCCTCGCCATGGCAGTCCGGGCAGGGCTGGTGGATGATCTTGCCGGTGCCCCGGCACTTGGAGCAGGGCGCGGTGGTGCTGAAGGCGAAGCCGCCGGCCCCCCGCTGAATGCGCACCTGGCCGGTGCCCCGGCAGTCGGGACACACCTCCGCCGTGGTGCCGGGCGCGCAGCCGGTGCCCCGGCAGCTGGTGCAGTTCTCCTGACGGGTCAGGCTGATCTCCTTCTCGCAGCCGGTCATGGCCTCCTGGAAGGTGATGGTCAGATTGGCCCGCAGGGACGCGCCCCGCTGAGGGGCGTTGGGATTGGCCTGGCGTTGCTGCCCGCCGAACCCGCCGAAGCCGCTGCCGCCGAAGAAAGAGCCGAACAGGTCGCCCAGGTCGATGTCCCCCATGTCGAAGCCGCCGCCGTAGCCGCCGGCGCCGAAGTTGGGGTCCACCCCCGCGTGGCCAAACTGGTCGTACTTGGCCCGCTTGTCCTTGTCGGACAGCACCTCATAGGCCTCGTTGACCTCCTTGAATTTGGCCTCGGCGTCCTTGTTGCCGGGGTTCATATCCGGGTGGTACTGCTTGGCCAGCTTGCGGTAGGCCTTTTTCAGCTCCTCGTCCGTGGCGGTCTTGGCCACGCCCAGGACCTCGTAATAATCTCGTTTTTGATCGGGCATATGTGTTTCACCTCTTTGCATGGGAAACGGCGGGGCCGGCGGCCCCGCCCTTTTCCGTTAGAGTGCCGCTGTTCTCACGGCAGCTCAGGCGCTTACTTGTTCTGGTCGTCGTCCACGACCTCATAGTCGGCGTCCACCACATTGTCATCGGAGCCGCCGGACTGGGCGCCGCCCATGTCGGGGCCGGGGCCGGCCTGGCCGCCCTGCTGCTGGTACAGCTTCTCGCTGACGGAGTAGAAGGCCTTGGTCAGGTTCTCGGTGGCGTTCTTGATGGCCTGGGTGTCGGTGCCCTTCAGGGCATCCTTCAGCTTGTTCAGCTCGGACTCGATGCTGCTTCTGTCGCCGGCGCTGATCTTGTCCTTCATGTCCTCCAGGGTCTTCTCGGTCTGGTAGACCATCTGGTCGGCCTGGTTGCGGACGTCCACGTCCTCCTTGCGCTTGGCGTCCTCGGCGGCGAACTGCTCGGCCTCGCGGACGGCCTTGTCGATGTCCTCCTTGGACATGTTGGTGGAGGAGGTGATGGTGATGTGCTGCTCCTTGCCGGTGCCCAGGTCCTTGGCGGAGA
>JBJEYO010000013.1:0-4266 GCA_051886935.1 Candidatus Enterenecus sp.
CATTTTGGCGATTTCAGTTGAGCCCGAAAGGGCTGTTTCAGCTTGGCGCTAACAGTTAAAAGGGATCACGCAGAGAGCGGAAGGACAAAAAGCACCCGGGGCGGAACCGCCCCGGGTGCGTATGTGTTTCAGCTCAGTGCAGGTTGAAGAAGGCCTTCTTGCCCAGGTACTTGGCGGAGTCGCCCTCGTCGCCGCAAGCTCCGTATCCTTCGCTTCCGCCTGCGCGAAAGCTCACTCGCTCCGCTGCGGCTCCTCTCCCCACCGGACCCCACAGCGGTCCGGCGGAGGCCCCGGAGGAGCTGGGCGAAAGAAACAGCACCCGGGGCGGAACCGCCCCGGGTGCGTATGTGTTTCAGCTCAGTGCAGGTTGAAGAAGGCCTTCTTGCCCAGGTACTTGGCACTATCGCCCAGCTCCTCCTCGATGCGGAGCAGCTGGTTGTACTTGGCCACGCGGTCGGTGCGGCTGGGAGCGCCGGTCTTGATCTGGCCGGCGTTGGTGGCCACCACCAGGTCGGCGATGGTGGTGTCCTCAGTCTCGCCGGAGCGGTGGGAGACCACGGCGGTGTAGCCGGCCCGGTTGGCCATCTGGATGGCGTCCAGGGTCTCGGTCAGGGTGCCGATCTGGTTGACCTTGATGAGGATGGAGTTGGCGATCTTGTTGTCAAAGCCCATCTGCAGGCGCTGGGTGTTGGTGACGAACAGGTCGTCGCCCACCAGCTGGACCTTTCCGCCCAGGGCCTTGGTCAGCATCTGCCAGCCCTCCACGTCGTCCTCGCCCATGCAGTCCTCCATGGAGATGATGGGATAGGCGTCAGCGAACTTCTTCCACATGTTGACCATCTGGGCCTTGGTCATGGTCTTCTTGGCCTTGGGCAGGTCATAGCAGCCGGTCTCGGGGTTGTACCAGTCGGACACGGCGGCGTCGATGGCGATCATGAAGTCCTCGCCGGGCTTGTAGCCGGCCTTCTCGATGGCAGCCTCGATGCACTTGAAGGCGTCCTCGTCCTTCTTCAGGTTGGGAGCGTAGCCGCCCTCGTCGCCCACGCCGGCGGCGGGAGTGCCGTTCTCCTTCAGGACGGTCTTCAGGGTGTGGAACACCTCGGCGCACATACGCAGGGCCTCTTTCCAGCAGCAGGCGCCCACAGGCATGATCATGAACTCCTGGATGTCCACATTGTTGGTGGCGTGAGCGCCGCCGTTGAGGATGTTCATCATGGGCACGGGCAGGGTCTTGGCGTTGACGCCGCCGATATAGTTGTACAGGCTGACGCCCAGGCTCTCAGCGGCGGCCTTGGCGCAGGCCAGGGAGGCGCCCAGAATGGCGTTGGCGCCCAGGCGGCTCTTGTTGGGGGTGCCGTCCAGGTCGATGAGCAGCTGGTCGATGGCGGGCTGGTCCAGCACGTTCATGCCGATGAGGGCGTCGGCGATCTCGGTGTTCACGTTGGTGACGGCCTTCAGAACGCCCTTGCCCAGGTAGCGGCTCTTGTCGCCGTCACGGAGCTCGCAGGCCTCGTGGACGCCGGTGGAGGCGCCGGAGGGCACGGCGGCGCGGCCCACAACGCCGTCATCCAGAGTGACCTCCACCTCAACGGTGGGGTTGCCGCGGGAGTCCAGAATCTCGCGGCCGACAACGTCAACGATCTCGATCATGCTTTTCATTGGAATCAATCTCCTTTATTTCGTAAAATTTTTATTGTTTCAGAATCAGTGCCTCGCCGGTCATCTCGTCGGCGCGGGCTGCGTATCATTCGTTTCCGGGCAAGCCCGAAAACTCATTCGCTCCGCCGCGCCTCCTCTCCAAACCGCACCCGCTTCGCTGGGCTGCGGCTTGGTTTCAGCGCATTCACTTCAGAATCAGCGTCTCGCCGGTCATCTCTGAAGGCTGCTTGAGGCCCATCAGGTCCAGCATGGTGGGAGCCAGGTCGGCCAGGCGGCCGTCCCGCAGCTTCACATTGGCGCCCACCACGCAGCAGGGCACCAGGTTGGTGGTGTGGGCGGTGAAGGGGGAGCCGTCGGCGTCCAGCATGTGCTCGGCGTTGCCGTGGTCGGCGGTGATGATGGACACGCCGCCCATCTCGGCAGTGGCTTCCGCCACCAGGCCCACGCACTGGTCCACAGCCTCCACGGCCTTGACGGCCGCCTCGTACACGCCGGTGTGGCCCACCATGTCGCAGTTGGCGAAGTTCAGGATGATGACGTCGTATTCGCCGCTCTTGATGCGGCGCACCGCCTCATCCGCTACCAGGTAGGCGCTCATCTCGGGCTGGAGGTCGTAGGTGGCCACCTTGGGGGAGGGGATCAGGCAGCGGTCCTCACCGGGGAAGGTCTGCTCTACGCCGCCGTTGAAGAAGAAGGTGACGTGGGCGTACTTCTCGGTCTCGGCGATGCGCAGCTGGGTCATGCCCCGGCGGGAGATATACTCGCCGAAGATGTTGGACAGCTTCTCCCGGGGATAGGCCACCGTCACATTGGGCATGGCGGCGTCATACTCGGTGGTGCAGACGTACTGCACGGGGAAGAAGCCCTTCTTCCGCTCAAAGCCGGTAAAGTCGGGGTCCACCAGGGTGCGGGTGATCTCCCGGGCGCGGTCGGGGCGGAAGTTGTAGAAGATGATGGAGTCGCCCTCGCCGATGACGGCGTTTTCGGCGCACACCACCGGCTCCACGAACTCGTCGGTGACGCCGGCGTCATAGGACTTCTGCACGGCGGCGGCGGGGTCGGGCTCAAAGGGGGCCTCGCCGTATACCATGGCGGCATAGGCCCGCTCCACCCGCTCCCAGCGGTTGTCCCGGTCCATGGCGTAGTAGCGGCCCATGACGGTGGCGATCTGCCCAACGCCCAGCTCCTTCACATAGTTTGCCAGGCGCTCCACAAAGCCCTTGCCGGAGGTGGGGGGCACGTCCCGGCCGTCCAGGAAGCAGTGGACCCACACCCGGGTCAGCCCCCGCTCCTTGGCCATGCGCAGCAGGGCGAACAGGTGCTCGATGTGGGAGTGAACGCCGCCGTCGCTGAGCAGGCCGTACAGGTGGAGGGCGGTGCCCTTCTCCTTGCAGGCGTCCATGGCGCTGACGTAGGCGGGGTTGGCGAAGAAGCGGCCCTCCTGGATGTCCAGGGTGATGCGGGGCAGGTCCTGGAACACCACCCGGCCGGCGCCGATGTTGGTGTGGCCCACCTCGCTGTTGCCCATCTGGCCGTCGGGAAGGCCCACGTCCAGCCCGGAGGCGGACAGCCGGCAGCAGGGGTTGGCGGCGAAGATGGTGTCCAGATAGGGGGTTTTGGCGGCGGCGATGGCGTTGTCCCCGGGCACGGTGGACTGGGAGATGCCAAAGCCGTCCATGATGATCAGAGTAGTAGGTGTTTTCATAGAAGCCTCAATTACTCTTGATTGGCGGCGTTGATGATGGCCACGAAGTCGTCGGGCTTCAGGGAGGCGCCGCCGATGAGGCCGCCGTCGATGTCGGGCTGGGCCAGCAGCTCGGCGGCGTTCTTGGCGTTCATGGAGCCGCCGTACTGGATGGTGACGGCCCGGGCCACCCGGGCGCCGTACTCCTTGCGGATGATGGCGCGGATGTGGCTGCACACGGCGCCGGCCTGCTCGGCGGTGGCAGTCTTGCCGGTGCCGATGGCCCAGATGGGCTCGTAGGCGATGACCACATGGCGCACCTGGCTGTCGGTCAGGCCGGACAGAGCGGCCTTCACCTGGTAGGAGATGTGCTCCTCGGTGACGCCCAGCTCACGCTGCTCCAGGCTCTCGCCCACGCAGACGATGGGGCGCAGGCCGGCCTCCAGGGCGGCCTTCACCTTCTTGTTCACGGTGAAGTCGGTCTCGTTATAGTACTGGCGGCGCTCGGAGTGGCCGATGATGACGTACTTGGCGCCCACGTCCTTCAGCATCTCCGCGGTGATCTCGCCGGTGTAGGCGCCGGAGGCGGCATAGTGGCAGGTCTCGCCGCCGATGGCCACCCGGGTGTCCTTGAACAGACGGACGGCGCCGGAGATGTTGACGGAGGGCACGCACAGCACCACCTCGCACCACTTGTGCTTGCCCAGCTGGGGCTTGATGGCGTCGGCGAAGGCCTTGGTCTCGGTCATGGTCTTGTTCATCTTCCAGTTGCCGGCGATGATGGTCTTGCGGTATTTCAGGTTCATATTCAACTACCCCTTTTTCTTTTTGTTACGGTTACGCGTCCAGCAGGCAGGCCACGCCCGGAAGCTCCTTGCCCTCCATGAACTCCAGGGAGGCGCCGCCGCCGGTGGAGATGTGGG
>JBJEYO010000014.1:0-22570 GCA_051886935.1 Candidatus Enterenecus sp.
GCTGTGCTCCATCCGCCGGGTCTCCCCCGGCTGGGCCTGGACCCTGCTGGGTGTGGTGTGGGGGGTGTCCGCCATCGCCATGGTGTTCACCGCCATCGACCTGCACAAGTACGCCAAGCTGTCCATGGTCTGCTACCTGTGCCTGGGCTGGTGCGTGGTGCTGGCCATCCGCCCCACCATACAGGCCGTGCCGCTGCCCGGTCTGCTCTGGCTGCTGGCCGGCGGTATCGCCTACACCGTGGGTGCCGTGCTCTACGGTCTGGGCCGGAAGCACCGCTATATGCACTCAGTGTTCCACATCTTCGTAGTGCTGGGCAGCATCCTGCAGTTCATCTGCATCTTCTTCTACGTCCTGTAAAACAGCAAATGGGGGAGCCGCCCAAGGCAGCTCCCCCACGAGAACTTAGCTTATGCGCGCATGGCGCCCACGGCCAGGGCTCCCGGCCCGGTGTGGCAGGCAATGGACAGGGTCAGCGGATCTCCCTCCACAAATCTGTCGTTGGGGAAGGCCGCCAGAATCTCCGCCCGCCAGTCCGCCAGCACCTCGTCGGACACCTGGCTGTAAGCCAGGCTCAGCACCAGCTCGCCGCTGTCCCGCAGCGGCTTCAGCCGGCCCTCCAGGTCGGCCTGCACCCGCTCCAGCATCAGCCTGCGGGCGGCCTTCATACCCCTGACCTTGGCGATGGCGTTCAGCTTTTCATCCCGGATCTCCATCACCGGCTTGATGTTCAGCATGGTGCCGGCCATGGCCTCCACCCCGCTGACACGGCCGCCCTTCCGCAGATACTTCAGAGTGTCCACCGTGATATAGATGGTGGAGTCGTCCCGCTGTCGCTCCAGAGTCTCCCGGATCTCCGCCGCGTCCGCGCCGGATTCGGCCAGCTTCAGCGCGTCCATGACTGAGCGGCGCTGGGGCACGGAGATGCGGCGGTTGTCCGCCACCTGCACCCGGCCGCCGTACTCCTCCGCCAGCATCTGGGCGGTGGCGCAGGAGCTGCTCAGTCCCGCGGTCATAGGGATATAGACCAGCTGATCATACTGTTTCAGCACCTTGTCCCACAGGCCGGTCACCGACCCCGGCGCCGGCTGGGAGGTGACGATCTCCGCCTCCGCCGCCTGTCTGCGGTAGAATTCCTCCCGGGTCAGGTTCACGCCCTCGTAGTACACCTCTCCGTCGATCTGGACGGGCATGGGGATAACCTCCACCCCCAGGCGCTTTCCCTCCTCCACGGAGATACCGCTGTTGCTGTCAGTGACAACCGCTACCTTCGGCATAAATGATGATTGCTCCTCTCGTCTGCGCCCGGCAGACCGCAGCCCTTGGCGCGCGTAATGTTTCGTTTTACTTCGCCTGCTCCCGGTCCCGCCGGATGAGCAGCTTGATGGCCTCAACGCCCACCTGGATGGCGGACTCGGTGTTCTCGTCCTTGATCTGGTCCAGGCCGGCGGCGTTGCGCTCCTGATTCCAGATGACATGGAACACAGAGCCGCAGCGGACCCCCCGGTAGGCAGCCACGGTAAAGAGGGCGGCGGACTCCATCTCGGAGGCCAGCACCCCCAGGCGCTTCCACGCCTCCCACTTGTTCTGCAGCTCATAGGACACGGGCATGGTGGCGGGAGAATGCTGCCCGTAGAAGGAATCCTTGCACTGGACCACGCCGGCGTGCCAGCACTTGCCCATGGCCCTGGCCGCGTCCACCAGGGCGTTGGCCACGCCCAGGTCGGCCACGGCGGGGAACTCGATGGGCGCGTATTCCCGGCTGGTGCCCTCCATGCGGACGGCGCCGGTGGCGATGACCACATCGCCGCTCTTCACATCCAGCTGGATGCCGCCGCAGGTGCCCACCCGCACAAAGGTATCCGCCCCCAGATTGGCCAGCTCCTCCATGGCAATGGAGGCGGAGGGACCGCCGATTCCGGTGGACACCACACTGACCTTCTCCCCCAGCAGGGTACCGGTGTAGGTCACATATTCCCGGTTGGTCATCACATGGACGGGGTCGTCGAAGTATTTGGCGATCTTCTCACACCGCCCCGGGTCCCCGGGCAGTACCACATACCGGCCCACATCTCCGGGCAGGCAGTTGATATGGAATTGCCGCTCCTCCGCGATCATAGAGGATTCACCCTTTCCTTTTATGGTTACAAGGAGCATTATATCCGGTTTTGCCCGGAAAAGCAAGTCATTGCGCAGAAGTCCCCCGCAGATCGCCGCTGGAACACCCGTTTCCGGCGATTTTTTCTGTTTTTCTTGCCACGGGCGGCATGATATGGTAGGATGGAGCGGAACGATCAAAGGTTGTGGGGTGTGCTTATGGAGCTTGTGGTAAAACGGTTTGAGGAGCTGTCCCTTCAGGAGCTGTACGATATTCTGGCTCTGCGGACCTCCGTCTTTGTGGTGGAGCAGAACTGCCCCTACCAGGAGGTGGACGGCTGCGACCAATTCGCCTATCATGTCTGGCTCAGGGACGGCGAGGGCATCCAAGCCTATCTCCGGGTCCTGGACCCGGGGGTGGTCTCTCCGGAGGCGGCCATCGGCCGGGTCATCGCGGTGAAGCGGCGGCAGGGTCTGGGCAGCCGCATTCTGGCTGAGGGAATCCGCGTGGCCAGGGAGCGCTTGGGCGTCTCCGCCGTCCACATCGAGGCCCAGGTCTACGCCAGGGCCATGTATGAAAAGCAGGGCTTTGTCCAGACCTCGGAGGAATTCCTGCTGGACGGCATCCCCCATGTGGAGATGCTGCTCCGACTGAGCTGAACAGACGAAAGGCCGTCCCCATCCGGGGGCGGCCTTTCTTTACAGATAATCCTCCAGCACATACAGCAGCCCGGCGGTGCCGTCCCAGAACAGGATCAGCTCGTCGCCGTCCTTATGGTCATAGGCGTACCAGGCGCCGCAGCCAGCCAGTAGGGCTGCACCTGCCAGCCAGTTTTCCACTTTGCGTTCATCACAGTGCCACTCAGTCCAGCGGCCACTCCCCGGTGGCCTCCAGCACCAGCCCCTCCGGACCCTCCCTGGCCGCCACATACCAGCGCTCCCCCTGGGGGGCCTGGGTGATGACGCAGCTGGCCATGGGCTCCTGTCCATCCAGATCGGAGTATACCGTCACCGTCACCGGATATTCCACATGGTCAAAGCCGATGCTGCCGCCCCAGCGAATTGGCCGGCCGTTGGCGTACCGTCCCACCTCAACATAGCCCGTGAAGTGTACGCCCACCGAGGCCACAGGGGTGTCCGTGCCGTTGACGAACACCACCTCCCCTTCCGCGCCGTCCCAGCCGCCGCAGGCCGACAGCAGCAGCGCCAGCACAGTGGCGGCCAGGGCGGCAATGCCCCGCTTTCTCATGGCTCATCCTCCTCCGGCACATACTCCAGAATGTCCCCCGGCTGGCAGTCCAGGGCCTTACAGATGGCCTCCAGGGTGGAGAATCGCACCGCCCGGGCCTTGTTGTTCTTCAGAATGGACAGGTTGGCCAGGGTGATGTCCACCCGCTGAGACAGCTCGTTGAGGGACATCTTCCGCCTGGCCATCATCACATCCAGGTTCACCACGATCGCCATTTCCCCGCCCCCCTCAGATGGTCAGGTCGTTTTCCGCCTTCAGCTCGGCGGCCTGGCGGAACAGGACGGACATGACAAGGCAGACCAGACCGGCGATCAGGAACACGGGAACAAACAGTGTATTATAGGACAGCAGCAGCGCCGCGCTGTGGAAATGGCCCAGCTCCCAGACCATCCGGATCAGCGCCGCCCCGGAGATGGCGAAGCAGCACACCGCCGCCCGGCGCATATTGGCGGCGTTGGCGAAAGAAAAGGTGTCCTCCTTCAGGATGCTGTCCAGCACCCGTTTGGCCTGCCACAGGATGACGGCGGTGCAGACGCCGGAAAACAGCAAAAACAGCGTCAGCATCAGGGTATAGGGCCTGCTCCAGACCTTGGACAGCCCCTCCAGCCAGACAGCAAACAGAACCTTTACCTGTACGCCCCTCGCCACCCACTTCAACGGATCGTTGCCCCAATACACCACGGCAGGCGCCAAAATCAGCGCCAGGATATTGCACACAAACACCGCAATCACCATGACCCGCACTACCCGGGCCAGCTTCTGCACGGAAGTAGTCTTCATTTCCATCACCTCTGCCTCCACTCTACCACCTGTAATATCGTTTGTCAATTCCTTTTTATTGTTTTTCAATAAATAATAAGGTGCACGAAAGGCGGGGCAGCTCTGCCCCGCCTTTCTCTCACACCTGAATGGCGCCGAGGACTTTGCCGATGGAGTCGTGGATGACCAGGTCGGCCCGCTTGTCGTAGGGGGTGGCGTCCCGGTTGATGAGCACCAGCTTATTCCCCCGGTAATAGTTGATGAGCCCGGCGGCGGGGTACACCACCAAGGAGGTGCCCCCCACGATGAGCACGTCGCAGCGGTTGATGGCCAGGATGGCGGCCTCCATGGTCTCCTGGTCCAGGGGCTCCTCGTAGAGGACTACATCCGGCTTCACCATGCCGCCGCACACCGGGCAATGGGGCACGCCCTGGGCGCGGGCGATGAAGTCCAGGTCAAAGAACTGATGGCATTTCATGCAATAGTTGCGGTGGGTGGAGCCGTGGAGCTCGTACACCGTGCGGCTGCCGGCCAGTTGGTGGAGGCCGTCGATGTTCTGGGTGACCACCGCCTTCAGCTTGCCCGCCCGCTCCAGCTCCGCCAGCTTCCGGTGGGCGGTGTTGGGCTGCACATCGGGGCACACCATCTTGTCGTGGTAAAAGCGGTAGAACTCCTCCGGCCGCTCCATGAAAAAGCTGTGGCTCAAAATGGTCTCCGGCGGGTAGTCGTAGGACTGGTGGTACAGGCCGTCCACGCTGCGGAAATCAGGGATGCCGCTCTCCGTACTGACACCGGCTCCGCCGAAAAAGACGATATTATGGCTCTCATTGATCCATTGCTGGAGCTGTTCCTGAGCTGTCATGGCCAACGCCTCCTTTTTCATCATCATATCACAAACACATGCTCTTGAAAAGACAAGACCCGCTGCGAGCGCAGCGGGTCTTAGGGTAAGCTCAGGCGAACAGGTAGACGAGCAGCAGGATGACCGCCAGCAGCGCGTACACGGCGCCGGCCAGCAGCATCCCCAGGAAAGGCTTGCGGCTGCCGCTCTTTCGGATCCTGTAATCGGCAAAGCTCTCCTTGCGGTGATCGTCCGGCATGTTGCTCAGGCCGGGCCAGCGGAGGTTGATCAGATGGGAGATGCCGTACCCGAAGATGTCGAACATCCCCTCGCCGGACACAAAGCGCAGGCCGGCCATGCACAGGATCAGCATTCCGGCCACAAACGCGCCGTCGCACAGGGCGAACACCACGCCTCTTCCCCGGGAGATCTGCAGGGCACATACACCGGCCATTATGGCCGCGCCCATCACCAGGGGAATGAAAAAGGCCTTGCTTTTCAGAGTTTTGATCATCACTTCAACTCGCGCTTGTACTTCTCAAACTCCGCGTCATTGCACTGGATAAAGTGGCCGGGCTTGATCTCCCGGAAGGTGGGCTTATCCACAGAGTAGTCGTGCTCAGCCAGGGGGTTGTACACGATACGCTTTCTGCTCCGCTCATAGATGGGGTCGGGCAGGGGGATGGCGGACAGCAGAGACTTGGTGTAGGGATGCAGCGGGTTGAGGAACAGCTCGTCGGAGGAGGCCATCTCCACCATCTTGCCGTAGTACATGACGCCGATGCGGTCGGAGAAATACTTGACCACGGACAGGTCATGGGCGATGAACAGGATGGTCAGGCCGAACTTCTCACGCAGGTCGTTGAGCAGGTTGATGACCTGGGCCTGGACGGACACGTCCAGGGCGGACACCGGCTCGTCAGCGATGATCAGATCGGGGTTCATGATGATGGAGCGGGCCACGCCGATACGCTGGCGCTGGCCGCCGGAGAACTCGTGGGGATAGCGGCTGGCGTGCTCACGGACCAGACCCACCAGCTCCAGCATCTCATAGACCTTCTCGTCAATGAGCTTCTTGTCCTTCTCACCCTGAATGATCAGGCCCTCGGAGATGATCTCGCGGACGGTCATACGGGGGTTCAGGGAGGCGATGGGGTCCTGGAAGATCATCTGGATCTGAGTGACCAGACGGGTGCGCTTGGCCTTGTCCAGCTCCTTCTTGTACTCGGCGTTGATGCGGCTCTTCTCAGACTCCTCAGCGTCGGCCAGGAGGGCCTTGTACTTCTCCTCCACCTTGGCCACCTGCTCGGCGATATACACCTTGTCGCAGTCCTTCTGGTCCCGCTGGGCGGCCTTGATGGCGGCTTTGTTCTCGGCAATGATGGCGTCCATCTTGGCCTTGTCCTCGGCGGTCTTGCCGGAGGCGGCATAGGCGGCCTTGGCGGCCTTGATGGCTTCCTGATAGGAGCGCTTGCCGGCGGCGATGCGGATTCCCTTGAAATACACATTGCCGGAGGTAATGTTGTACAGCTTGATGATGGAGCGGCCGGTGGTGGTCTTGCCGCAGCCGGACTCGCCCACCAGACCGAAGACCTCGCCCTTCTGAATCTCGAAGGAGACGTCGTCAACGGCCTTCAGCTCGCCGCCCTCCATCTTGAAATACTGGCAGAGATGCTCCACTTTCAGCAGGGGCTCATTATTGTTTTGCATCGTCTACCCCCCTTTTGCTGTTCATGCGGGCGATCCGGTCCAGAACGGACTTGGGCGGATCCACCTTGGGCGCGTCGGGATGGAGCAGCCAGGTGGCCGCGAAGTGGGTGTCGCTGATCTGGAACATGGGCGGCTGCCGCTCAAAGTCGATTTGCATGGCGTACTTGTTGCGGGGGGCGAAGGCATCGCCCACCGGCGGGTAGATCATGTTGGGCGGCGTGCCGGGAATGGCCTCCAGCTTCTCGTTGGTGTCCAGGTCGGGCATGGAGGACAGCAGCGCCCAGGTGTAGGGATGGGCGGCGCGGTAAAACACATCCTCGGCGGTACCGTACTCCACGATCTTGCCGGCATACATGACGGCCACGCGGTCGGCCATGTTGGCCACCACGCCCAGGTCGTGGGTGATGAAAATGACGGACAGCTGGCGCTCCCGCTTCAACTTGTTGATGAGCTCCAGGATCTGGGCCTGAATGGTCACGTCCAGAGCGGTGGTGGGCTCGTCGCAGATCAGAATGTCCGGGTTGGCGGCCAGAGCGATGGCGATGACGATACGCTGGCGCATACCGCCGGAGAACTCGAAGGGATACTGGTTGTAGCGCTTGCGGGGCTCGGCGATACCCACCTCGTCCATCAGCTTGATGGCGCGGTCACGGGCCATCCGCTTTGTGACCTTGGCGGCGGCGCCGGCGGCGTTGTTCATCAGATAGTCGATGGCGTCCACGGTCTCCTTGTCGAAGTCCCGCTGATCCCGCTGGGCCAGGGCCTCCTCATAGTGGTCGGCCAGACGCTCAATGATGTGGACGATGTTGTGCTTCACCAGCTCCAGGTCGGTGACGGAGGCGGCGGCCACCTCGTAATCGGGGGTCTTGCCCCTGGCCACCAGCTTGTCGTACTTGGCCTTGTTCTTCTCGTAGACCTTGACGGCCTTGGCGTTCTTGCCGATGGAGGTGAAGTAGCGGTTGATCTCACCCTTCAGGCTGGAGGAGAAGGTGTAGCTTAGGCTGTCCTTGGTAATGGCCAGCTTGTCGATGGTGGCGGCCACCTTGGCGCTCAGCTCCTTCTGGACGGCGGTGCACTCCTTGTGGTCCAGATTCTCCTTCTGGAACACCGGCAGGCTGTCCCGCAGGGCCTTGATGGCCTCCTCCATGTTGCTGTAAGAGCGGTTGGCGGAATAGGTCAGGCCCTGTTTGGCGTCGGCGATGAAGTCCAGCATGAACTCCTTGTTGATATAGTCCAGCAGGAACTCATTCAGCTCGTCCATGGGCATGTCGGGCACGGGCTGGCCGCTGTAAGTGATATAGTAGGCGATGCGGAAGAAGTTGGGGACAGGACGGCCCACGCCCTCCTTCAGGATAGACTGGAGCTCCCGCAGGTGGGCCACGATCTGGCTGTGGTCCCCCTCCTTCTTGGCAGAGGCGGCCTCGCTCTTGAGCTGAGCGGCCAGCTCCTTCACCCGGGAGGCCTTGTCGTTCACCACATACTCGTGGATAGAGGTCAGGGCCAGCTTGGCCGCGCTCTTGATGCGGTAGGGGGCGTCCTTGGCAGCGTTCTTCTCCAGCTCAAAGGCCAGGACCTCGATGTCATCCACGGCCTCCTGAGCCGCCTCATGGGCCTTGTTGTAGGCGCTCTCCAGGTCCACGTGCTTGAACTCGAACTTGTCGAACTTCTTGCACTTGGCGGTGAGCTCGTCAGCGCGGGCCTTGTCGCCGCATGCCTCGATCATGCTGGCGTTCAGGTTCTTCAGATAGCCGTTGAAGTTGGAGCGGCTCTCCTTCTGGCGGGCCTTGCCCTTCAGGATCATGGCCTCGGTCAGCTGGCGGCCGATCTTCACGATGGGGTTCAGGCTGGACATGGGGTCCTGGAAGATCATGGCGATCTTGTCGCCGCGGATCTTGTGGAAGTCCTCCTCGGAGATCTTCAGCAGGTCCTTGCCGTCATAGATGATCTCGCCGCTCTCAGTGATGGCGTTGGCGGCCTGGATACCCATGATGGCCTTGGAGGTGACGGACTTGCCGGAGCCGGACTCGCCCACGATGGCCAGAGTCTCGCCCTTGGCCAGATCGAAGCTGATGTCCCGCACGGCCTGGACCTTACCGTTGGAGGTGCGGAAGGAGATTCGAAGATCTCTTACCTGTAATTTCGTCTCCATGATCAGTCCTCAGCTCCTCTCGTAGACGGGTTAAAGGCGTCGCGCAGGCCGTTGCCGAACAGGTTGAAGCAGATCAGCAGCAGCGACAGGTACAGGGCGGGCCAGAACATGGCGTGGGGCGCCGTGGTCATGGCGGCGTTGCCCTGGCTCATCAGGGTGCCGATACTGGTGCCGGCAAAGTCGGACAGGTTGATGATACCCAGGTAGGTCAGCTGGGTCTCACTGTTGATGACGCTGGGGATGACCAGGGCGCAGCTGGTGATGATGGTACCCAGGGAGTTGGGGAAGATGTGCTTGAACATCAGCCGCTTGTCGGAGGCGCCCAGGGTACGGGCGGCCAGCACGAACTCCTGGCCCTTGAAGCGGTAGAACTGCTTACGGGTCAGGGCGGCCATGCCGATCCAGCCGGTCAGCACGAAAGCAAACAGGAAGGACGGCACCACGCCCACCTTCTGCGCCAGGTGCAGCTGGAACAGAGTAGTGCACACCACAAAGGGCAGGCCGGACAGAACATCCGAGATACGCTCCATCGTCATGTCGATGGCACCGCCGTAGTAACCCTCGATGGCGCCGTAGACAGCGCCGATGAACAGGTTGATGACGGAGACGATGATGGCGAAGATGATGGAGAACCGGGCGCCGATGCCGATGGCGCCGAACAGATCCTGACCCAGGGAGTTGGTGCCCATGAGGTACATGGGCTCATGGCCGTTCAGGTAGGTGTAGTAGTTGTAGTAGCAGACACGGCACTGGACAGCGCCGGACTTGGCGGTGCTGTAAACGTAGCTGCCGTCATCCCCCTCAACGCGGATGCTGTTGTACTCCGCGCCGGCCTTGTTCTGGTTGGTGGAGTAGGCGGGGATAAAGTTGCCGTCCGCGTCCAGCTCAGGCTCGCCCTTGGAGTTCTGTACCTTGTACCAGATGTTGGGGTTGTCGCTGATCCCCTCGATGTCGTTGGGATCCACATAGGGGAAGATCACCTGAATGCCGGTCTCGTTCTGCCACTCCTGAATTCTGACGAACTCATCGTAGGAGAACACGCGGTAGACGATACCCTTTTCATAGTACTGGTTGTTCTTGATGGTGTAGCTGTGGTTGGCCTTCTCCTGGCCACGGTAGGTGCTGTAAGTCACGGTGTCGCTGACGATCTTCAGGACGGGGTCCATGCCGGTCTCCTCAGCGATGCCCCGCCAGTAAAGCATGGATTTCTCGTTCTGGCTGGAGCGGGTGATGGAGCCGTCCAGGAAGCCGATGTTCAGGTCGGCCACCGCCCGGATATAGGGGGGATAGCTCAGGTACAGCTTGTCCTTGTCGTTGATGGTGTAGGGGGAGAGGATGGGGGCCACCAGGGCATAGATCAGCAGAATCAAAATGATCCAGGCGGCGATGACCGAGGACTTGTTCTTCTTGAAGCGCAGGAGGGCATCGGCAAAATAGCTGCGGGATTTGGTCTCCAGCTTTTTGTCGTGCAGGCTGGCGTCCAGCTGAGTGAATACGAACTTCTCCTGCGGAATGTGTTCGTATTGAATATTGTTGTTCTGCATACTCATTTCTTCGACCCCATTCTGATACGAGGATCAATAAATCCGTAGCTGATGTCGACCACGATGCCCGCCAGCAGTCCGATGGCGGTGTAGAACACGGTGTCGATCATAAAGAGGTTGTAGTCACGGCCGTTGATGGCGTTCAGATAGAGCTGGCCGATGCCGGGCACGGAGAAGATCTTCTCAATGACCAGGGAGCCGGACATGATGCCGATAAAATTGGAGAAAATGGCGGGCAGGATAATGACCATGCAGTTCTTCATAGCGTGCCGCACGGTGGCCTGGGCCTTGGTCAGGCCCTTGGACCGGGCCAGCAGCATATACTCACTGGTCAGGGCCTCAGTCAGCTCCGCACGGGTGGTGCGGGTGAAGCCGGCGATGGTGCCGAAGCTGAGGGACAGGGTGGCGGGCAGCATACTGACAAACATACTCCAGGACAGCCAGTCTGTGCCCTCCTTCATCAGGAAGGGGAACCAGCCCAGCTTATAGGCAAGGAAATACTGAATCAGGAAGGCGAACACGAAGCTGGGTACCGAGATGACCACCATGGTCAGGGTGGAAATGCTGTAATCCACCCAGGTATTCTTCTTCAGTGCCGCCACGATGCCCAGAATAATGCCCAGCGGGATACTGATAATGATGGAGTACAGGTTGACGAAGATGGTGGGGGGCAGCTTGTTCAGGAAGATGGATGCCACATCCTGACCAAAGTACAGCACGTCGCTGACGCCCCAGTCAAACTTGGTGAAGATGTCTCTCAGGAAGATGCCGAACTGTACCATATACGGCTTATTATAGCCGGCCGCCTCACGGCGGGCCTCAATGACGGCGTTGTGGACATCTCCGGGGGGCAGCTCCGCCGGGGGCAGCATCCGGACCAGTACAAAGCAGATGCAGGTGATAATGAGCAGGGTCATTATCATCAGCAGGATACGTTTGATGGTATATTTGACCATAATCTTTCCTCCCAATGGGCGCGGACCCCTCGTAAAAGGCAGAGAAGTCGCCGGACTTTTCGCAGGGGGCGAGGAATGCAAGGCCAACGGCGGCGCAGTCTGTCAGGCAGACGCCGCCCCTTGCGAAAAAAACGGTGGTTTCCCCTCTTTGGCCTGGGGCCATGCGCGGTATGGGCCACCCGGTATGCTTTGGTGCTTTACACCGACATTGTGGCCATAAAAATGCGGGTGTTGCAGGGGCGGTCAAGCCGCCCCTGCAACAGCGCGCAATATCCTTTACTTGTTGGCGTTATCCCTGTTGATCAGGATCAGATCAATAGGTCAGCTCGCCGCCCTGAGAGGCAACATAAGCGGTCCACTCGGCGTCGCTGTAGTTGTACTTCAGGTAGGTGATGCCGCCGCGGCCCATAACGGGGTTGTACTCGTCAACCACGTAGTAGACCTGCTGGCTGAGCAGAGCGGCGGAGGCGTTCTGCAGCATGGGCAGATAGTTGCCGGTCTTCAGGATCTCGCCCTCGATCATGGCCAGGATGTCCAGACGGGTCTCAACATCAGCGATGCCATCGCCGAAGTTGTACTCCTTGCCGTCAACGCTGACGGTAGCGCCGTTCAGGGCATCGGACCACTGACGCAGGTTCATGGTGATCTCCTCACCGTCGATGGTCATGCTGGCGATCACGGTGGTGGAGTCGAACCAGGCAGCGTCATACTGATAGCTGGGGTTGACATACAGATCGGTCAGGCCGAAGGGATCCAGAGCGGAGCCGGACCAGCCGCCCAGAACGGTGTCAGCCAGGCCGCTGCGGATCTTGTTGGACCAGTCGTTGCCGTAAGGAGCGGACTTGGTGAACACGATCTTGCCCTCGAAGCCGGTGCCGGCGGTGACCTCGGCCATCTTCTCGTTCAGGTAGTCGATGGTCTGGGTCATGAAGTCGGAGTCGCTGGAGATGCAGTACTCGATGGTGACGGTCTGGTCAGAGACACCGTCGCCGTCGTTGTCGGTGATATAGCCGGCGTCCAGAGCATCCTGGAAGGCCTGGTTGTACAGGACCTTGGCGGTCTCGGGATCGTAACCGGTGATGGAGGCAACAGCGTCATCCAGGCTGTCGAACTTGGAGACATCCACGGAGTAGAAGTCGCACAGAACCTGCTTGGCCTGGTCGGTGTCACGATAGCGGGCGCCGGTGTCGGGATCGTAGACATAGGCGGTGCCGATGATGCCGTAAGCGCCGGAACGGGCGGGAGAAACGGTAGCAGCGAACAGCTCCTTGTCGTAGGTCACGGCCAGAGCGCTGCGGAAGCTGGGCAGCAGCATGGTCTCCAGATCGGTGGTGGACTGATCGAAGTCAGCGGCGGCCTCACGGTTGGTAATGGCCTCCTTGTGGCCGTTCAGGATCAGGAAGAAGATTGTCTCGGCGGGGGTGAAGTAGACGTAGTCGCTGTTGCGGTACTGAGCGAAGTCCTCAGACTGCAGGCCGTAGGCCATCAGCTCGCCCTTCAGGAACATCAGCTTGCGGGTGGCGGCCTCAGCCACGACCTCGCACTCGATGATGTCGGTCATATACATGTCATAGGTCTGGCCGTCCTCGGGGTCAACATAGGTGTGCTTGCCGTCGGTATAGCCCCACCAGTTCTCGTTGCGCTCGAACTTCATGAACTTGTCGGTCTGATACTGGGTCAGCTTGTAGGGGCCATAGGACATGGTGGTCTCCACGCTGGTGTTGTAGGTGGAGGTCCACACGCCGTTGGACTCGCTCAGGCAGGCATCATAGTAGGGCTGATACACGATCCAGTTGCCGGACAGGTTGTACAGCAGGTTGAAGCCGGCCAGGGACTTGCCCAGAACCAGGGTGATCTGATACTCGCCGGTCTTGTACAGACCCACGGTGCCGTCATACTCGACCTCGGGCATCTCAACGCCGGTGACAAAGTAGTTGGGCAGGTCATCCTCGGTCTCGCCCCAGGCGGGGTTGCCGCAGGTGACGGGGGTGAACAGGGCCAGGTTCTCATCGGTCAGGGGGATCAGGCCGCGGTCATCCATCATGCCGACCAGGGTCTCCCAGTTGGTGACATCGAAGTAGTCCTCGCCGTAGGCGTCAACATAGTCCTTCAGGGTGTTGCCGCCGGTCCAGTCCAGAGCGTAGTTCAGGCCGATGTACATCTTCTCGCCATCGGGACCATAGTAGACGCCGTCATCGCCCTTGGTCAGGTCGGCCATGGCATAGAAGTTGCCCAGAGCGTTGTCGGTCAGAGCCTCGTGGCCAGCGTTGGCATAGGCCTCGGCACCGGCGATGCAGAAGTTACCGGCATAGTAGTCAGAGGCGCGGTAGTTCAGCAGGTCGGGATTCAGCAGCTGCTGCATGGAGTACACATAGGTGTCGGCGTTGATGGGGGTGCCATCCTCCCAGACGCAGTCGGGGTTCAGGTCGATGGTGTAAGCATAGCCGGCAGTGGCGGACTCGGGAATGCCGAACTCAGGATGCTCGGCCTTCACCTGCTCGGTGACGTCCACGGGCTCGGAAGCGGCCATCTCGGGAACGATCACATAGCCCTCATAGGGGTCCTTGCCCTCCACGGGGTGCAGCTCATCGTTGAAGATGAAGCTGTACAGGCCGGAGCGCAGGAACTCAGCGGGGTAAGAGTCGTCGGTGGTCTGATAGGTGTGGGGGTTCCAGTTGGTGGCCATGGTGCTGACGCTATCCTGATAGGTATAGGTAGCGGGGGCCACAGGCTGGGACTCGCTGGGGCTGGCGCTGGCATCGGGGTTGTTGCTGTTGGCGGGCGTGTTGCTAGAGCAGCCAGCCAGCAGACCGATGCACATCACCAACGCCAGCAGCAGAGCAAGCAGTTTCTTGGCGTTTTTCATGTTGCATATCCTCCTAATAAATTTTGAACTTAAAGGGGCATCCCCCTGTGTTCACATCATACAGGCGGCCCGCAGGCCCGGGAAACGGAACGCCTTTTGCATGTTTCGGCGGCCGTTCCTGCAAAATTTCCCCCGTCCCGAAGGGGTCCAAAGGGTGGAATCCGCCTCTATGCTCTATTGGATGAAAGTATTATAGTGGTTTCACAGGGAATTGTCAACCTCTCGTTTTTGTCAATTACGACAAAATATGGAGGGTGCTCCCCGGATTCCTTTGTATTTCGCCGGGTCCGGCCCCTCAGCGGATGCCGGTCAGATCGTACCCGTCCAGCCACTGCCGGGCTGTCTCGCACACACTCCGCAGGCACTTCTCGTCAAAGGGAGAGTCCAGTCCGGCGTTCTTCAGCAGGTCGGTGAAAGTGCGGCTGCCGCCCTGGAGGGCGTAGGCCATGTAGTGGCTCCAGGCATCCTTAAAGTCCTTCTGGCTCATGGCCCAGATCTGGAGGGCCACGGTCTGGGCCAGGCAGTAGTCGATATAGTAGAAGGGGCTGGAGTAGATGTGGTGCTGACGCTGCCAGCCCTGTCCCTCGGCGTAAACAGGGATGTCGCCATCCAGCTTCATCCAGGGCATGTAGACGCCCAGCAGCTCTTTCCACACTCCGTGGCGCTGGGCGGGGGTCATGTCCGGGTTGGCGTAGACCTCATGCTGGAAGTGATCCACCAGGGTGCCGTAGGGGATGAAAGTCAGGGCTCCCGCAAGATGGCTGTACCGGAACTTGCGGGCGTCGCCGCCGAAGAAGCCCTCCGCCCAGGGCCAGGCCAGGAACTCCATGGACATGGAGTGGACCTCGCAGGCCTCGGAGCTGGGCCAGACATACTCGGAGGGGACCCGCTTGCGGTTGAGCCAGGCGGCGAAGGCGTGGCCGGCCTCGTGGGTGACCACCTCCACATCCCCCTGGGTGCCGTTGAAGTTGGCGAAGATGAAGGGGGTCTCGTAGTCGGCGATGGTGGTGCAGTAGCCGCCGCCGGCCTTGCCGTCGGTGGCCAGCACATCCATCAGCTCATCGTCCATCATGCCCTGGAAGAACTCGCCCGTCTCAGGGGACAGCTCCCGGTAGAACTTCAAGCCCTGGGCCAGAATATCGTCGGGGGTGCCCGCCGGACGGGGGTTGCCGGAGCGGAACTCCAGGGCGGCGTCGGCGAAGCTGAGGGGGTACTCCTTGCCCAGGCGCTTTGCCTGCTCCCGGTAGATGCTGTCGGCCACAGGCACCAGGTACTTCACCACGGCGGCGCGGAACTTCTCTACATCCTCCTTGGTGTAGCAGTTGCGGCCCATGCGGTAGTAGCCCAGGGTGGTGTAGCCCTCATAGCCCAGCTTCTTCCCCATGGTGTCCCGCAGGTGTACCAGCTCGTCGTACAGCCGGTCCAGCTCGGCCTGGTTGTCCTTGTACCACTGGCCCTCGGCCTTCCAGGCACGCAGGCGGCGCTCATCATCGGGGTCGGACTTGAAGGGGCCCATCTGGGACAAGGTGTAGGTCTTGCCCTCGAAGGGGATCTGGGCGGAGGCCAGCAGCTTCTCATACTCCTGGGTCAGGTCGTTCTCCTGCTGCAGCTCGCCGATGATGGAGGGGTCGAAGGTCTTGAGGGCCATCTCTGCGTTGACGAACATCAGGTCGCCGTACTCGGCGGCGAAGTCGTTCCGCCAGGGGCTCTTGAGCATGGCCATGGTCCAGGCCTGCTGGTACTCCTGCAGCTCGGGGCCGGCGGCGTTGAGGAACTTCATCTCCCCGTCGTAGAACTCGTCCCGGGTGTCGATGGAGTGGCGGATGTAGGCCAGGTTGCCCATGGTAGAGAAGTGCTTGCTGGCCTCCTCCATCTCCAGGAAGGCCTCTTTGGCCTCCGCGTAGCTGCTGGCCTCGCTCAGGCGGCGGGTCAGGTCGCTGATCTGCTGCTTGGCCGCCTCCACATCGGGGCGGACATAGGGCATATCCTTGAATTTCATATGGATTCCTCCGTTCTCTATACTGTCAGTGCTCTCCCGTCCAGCACGGCGCGCACCAGGTCTCCCCCGGCGTATTCCAGGGTGAGCAGGAAGGGCGGCGCGTCCTCTGAGAGCAGGCGCAGGAATATCTGATCTCCCGCCCAGATGGGCATCTCGGGCACTCTGGCCTTCGGCACCCACTCCAGGTCGCCCTCGTCACAGTTCCCAGTCAGCTCGCCCTCCCAGCGGTCGGCGGTAAAGAGGTACATGTACTCTCCCTCCCAGCCGCCGTCGGTCAGGAACGTGACCACGCCCCGGAACCGCCAGCGGGTCAGGGTCAGGCCGGTCTCCTCCCTCACCTCGCGGAGCAGGCACTCGTCGGGGCTCTCGTTGTCCTCCAACTTGCCGCCCACGCCGATCCATTTATCCTGGTTCACATCGTGTTTCTTTTTCACCCGGTGGAGCATCAGATACTCCCCCCGGCTGTTCTCCAGGTAGCACAGAGTGCTGCTGAACATGGCGGATGCCTTCTCTCAGAAGGGCAGGCCCATGCCGCCGGTCAGTTTGGACATCTGGCTGGCGGCATCCTCGGCGGCCAGGCGCAGGGCCTCGTTGACGGCGGCCACGATCAGGTCCTGGAGCATCTCCACATCGTCGGGGTCCACGGCCTCGGGGTCGATGGTGACGGAGACAAGCTCCTTCTTGCCGGACACCACTGCGGTGACCACACCGCCGCCGGCGGCGGCCTCGTAGTTCTTGGTCTCCAGTTCCTCCTGGGCCTTCATCATGTCCTGCTGCATCTTCTGGGCCTGGCGGATCATGTTCTGCATGTTGCCGCCGCCCATGCCGCCCATACCGCGGCTGTTGAATCCCTTTGCCATGTGTATCTGCCTCCTATATTACTTATCACTCTATGATAATATTTCCCTGTCCGCCGGCCAGAAAGGCCTCCAGAGCGTCCTCCTCCCGGGCGGGAGCCGGAACAGCTGCGGTCTCGGGCGGGGCCTTGCCCTCCCGGACGGCCACATGGACGGGGGTCCCCATCATGCCCGCCGCGGCCCGGGACACCGCGGTGAGAACGGCGGGTTTATCCAGCATATCCCGGATGAAGGAATTGGCCGTCCAGAGGGTGAGGGTCTGGCCGTCCCAGCCGCCCTCGCACAGAGCGGGATTGCCCAGAAAGCTGTAATCTCCCGGCCCCAGAACACCCTTCAGGCTGTCCCGCACCGCCGGCCAGCCGGGCCAGGCGCTGCCGGAGGGCGCCGCCGGCTCCGGCGCGGGAGCCGGTGTGGGCGGAGCCTTGGGCGCGGGGGCGGACTCCGGGTCACGCCGGGGAGGTTCCGCCGGAGCAGGCTCCGCCCTGGGCGGCTGTTCCGCCGGGGCGGCCGGGGCGGATACCGCCATTCCCCCCTGCTCCAGCCGGGACAGTCGGGCGTTGAGCCCCGCCGCGGAGCCGTCCAGGGTGGGATCGCACAGGGTCACCAGGCACAGCTCCATGTCGGTGCGCCGGTTGGCGGAGCGGGCCAGGTCGGCCCCGGTCTTTTGTAATAAGGTAAGCATCTGCACCAGCCGGGGAATGTCGAACCGCCCCCCCAGGCGGCGCAGGGTGGTCTCGTCATAGCCGCCGGTCATCAGGGCGGCGCCGGCCCGGGGTGCGGTCTTTCGCACCAGCAGGTCCCGCACCAGGGCGGACAGCTCTCCGGCCAAGGCGGACATCTCCTTGCCGCCGGCGTACAGCCGCTCCAGCCGTTCCAGAGCGGCAGCGGTGTCTTCGTCGGCCGCGCAGTCCAGCAGGGCGGCGGTCTCCAGGTTGCCCGCCAGGCCCAGCACGGAAAACACCCGCTCCTGGTCCACCCGTCCGCCGTCTCCGGCGCACTGGTCCAGCAGGGACAGGGCGTCCCGCATACCGCCGTCGGCCAGCCGGGCGATGAGCTCCGCCCCCTCCCCGGTCAGGTCGATGCTCTCCTCCCCCGCCACATAGCGCAGGCGGGAGGCGATGTCCTCGGCGTGGATGCGCTTAAAGGAGAACTGCTGACAGCGGCTCTTGATGGTGGCGGGCACCTTGTGGATCTCGGTGGTGGCCAGAATGAACATCAGGTGAGCGGGGGGCTCCTCCAAAATCTGAAGGAGGGCGTTGAAGGCCTGGGTGGACAGCATATGGACCTCATCCACGATATAGACCCGCTTTTTCACCGCCGCGGGGGTGTACACCGCCTCGTCCAGAATGGCCCGGATGTCATCCACCTTGTTGTTGGAGGCGGCGTCCAGCTCCAGCACATCCAGCACGGAGCCGTTCTCGATGCCCAGGCAGGCCGGGCATCGGTTGCAGGGGTTGCCGTCCACGGGGCTCTGGCAGTTCACCGCCCGGGCCAGAATCTTGGCGCAGGTGGTCTTGCCGGTGCCCCGGGTGCCGGTAAACAGGTAGGCGTGGGACAAGCGGCCGGTCTGCACCTGCCGCTTGAGTGTGCCGGTGATATGGTCTTGTCCCACCACGTCGTCAAAGCTCCGGGGCCGCCACTTGCGGTACAGGGCCTGGTACATCACACCCACCTCCCAAAATTGTATGAATGCGCCTCGGCGCAGGATAAGGCCGCGCACCGGCCTTTGAAGGACAGAATATGCCCGTTACCCGTACAGCCGGCTCAGGATCGGCAGCCCCACGGCACACCCGACGGTCCGCTTAGTGCTGCTCGGTTCCCCGCCTGACACGGTTCACGGGGCCGGGTTGCGCGGGACCGATCCATCATCGCTGCTTATACGGGGCAGACAGCACAGTCCGCCTCCGGGGGCCGGGATTCATCCCTGCTGTAGCGGATTGCAGGTACAGGGCACCGCTATCTCCCCAACTAGCGCGGCCTTATCCCGCGCCGAGGCGCCGAAAAAAGCCGATATTTATTTTATCACGCTTTTTGAAATTTATCAACCGTATTTTCACGCCCGGCCCGGAACATTTCAGCGGCGCGAAAAAGCCGCTCCGCGCGACCTTTTCCGTCGCCCGGAGCGGCCCTTGGCCCTTATTTACAGGAAGGCCCGGACTGCGTTCAGCACGCAGATGGCGATGATGACCGCCATCAGGGCGATGAACAGCTTATCCACCGCCCGGTTGTCCAGCTTTTTGTTCAGGGCGCGGCCCACGATGCCGCCGCCGATGCCGCCGGCCACCATCAGGATCAGCGCCGGCCACTGGAACTCCGGCACGGAATGGGTGACCAGGGTGGTGATCAGGCTGGCCAGCTGGCTGAACAGGATGATATACAGGCTGTTGGCCGCGGCGGTCTTGGTGTCCATGCTGAACAGGTAGTACAGCACCACCAGGTTGATGGGGCCGCCGCCGATGCCCAGGAAGCTGGACATGATCCCCAGCAGCAGGCCGATGACCAGGCACACTGCCTTCCCCGTCAGCTTATGGGTGTGAATGCGGTATTTGCACAGGGTATAGGCCAGGGTCCCCACGGTGATGATGCCCAGGCACACCGCCTGGACGCCCCCCGCCGTGTTGGGGTCGGCGAACAGGCCCCGGATCAGCGAGAAGAGCTGCTTGCCCACCACGCCGCCCACGGCGGCGCCGATGGCCATGGGGGTGCCCGTGGCCACGTCCACCTTGCTGTCCCGGTTGACGAAGGACTTACCCACGGAATACAGGCTCATGGACAGCACCGTGCATCCGGACAGGAAATTGATGGTGCTCACCGACCCCATCTGAAGCAGGTCCAGCACCGGCTTGATGATCACGCCGCCGCCGATCCCGCAGATGGCGCCGACGATGCTGGCCAGAAAGCTGACCACAAAAAACAGAATGACCATATCTCCGTCTCTCTTATACCAGTTTTCAATCAAACGATCTCTTCGTTTGACTGGGCTGCGGAATGCGGCCCAATCGGCGAAGCCGTTTGAAAACGCCGTCAATCCGTTCTCTGCCGCCGCCTGCGGCGGCCCGGCGCGGAGCGCCGGGATAAAGCCGGTTTTAACCGGTTTTATCAGCAAGCAGGATTATTTCACCAGTTTTCCCCGGGCGAACACATGGGCCACATCGTTCTCCCCATCCAGCAGCACCAGGTCGGCGTCCATGCCGTCGGCGATGAAGCCCTTGCGGTCGTCAAAGCCCATCTCCCGGGCGGGGTTCTCGGTGAGCATGGGCAGGACCCGCTCCAGGCTCAGCCCGGTGAATTTCATCAGGTTCTTCAGCGCCCTGTTCTGGGTCAGGGTGCTGCCTGCCCGGGTGCCGTCGGAGGCCAGCTTGGCGTCCCCGTCCTCCACCACCACCTGGTTGACCCCCAGGTGATAGTTTCCGTCGGGCAGGCCGGCGGCCATGATGGAGTCGGTGATGGCCACCAGGCGGTCCTCCCCCTTGGCCTTCAGCAGCACCCGCACGGTGCCGGGATGGAGGTGGCGGCCGTCGCAGATGACCTCGGCAAAGACATCGCTCTCCAGCACCGCGCCGAAAATGGCGGGCTCATGCTGGTGCAGCAGGCGCATGGCGTTGCCCACATGGGTGCCCACCCCGGCGCCGGCGGCGATGGCCGCCATGGTCTGGTCGTAGGTGGCGCCCGAGTGTCCCAGCCCCACCACGATGCCCAGCTCCCGCAGGCCGGGGATCATCCCGATGGCCCCGGGCAGCTCGGGGGAGATGGTGATGTAGCGGATCTTACCCTCCGCCAGCTTCTGATAGTGCTCCACCAGGGGCAGGTCGTTCTCCCGCAGCAGGTACTCCGGCATGGCCCCCTTGTACTCCTTGGCCAGGAAGGGTCCCTCCAGGTGGATGCCCATCAGTTCCGCGCCGGCCTGCTCCATCCGGGCGTGGGCGTGCATCTGTTCAATGCACCACTCGGTCTGCTCCGGGGTGTCGGTCAGCACGGAGGCCAGCCAGGCGGTGGTGCCGTTCCCGGCCATGAAGCGGCTGATCTTCTCCAGGTCCTCCGCTGTGGCGCCGTTCACATCCACCCCCACCGCTCCGTGGGTGTGGGTGTCGATAAAGCCGGGCGCCACCTTCAGCCCCGCCGCGTCAAAGCGCTCCCCGTCGCCGGTCTCATGCTCCGGGTCCAGCAGGCGGAGCTTTCCATCCTCCACGGCCAGGGTCATGGGCTCAAAACGGTGATTCACATACACCTGGCCGTTCACGATATAACGCTTATTCATCAAAACACCTCACAAAAAGATGGGAGCCGAATCCTCAGGTTCGGCTCCCATCTGTCTCAGCTCAATCCTCCAGCGCGGCCACGTATTCGGTCATCCGGATCAACGCGTCCGGATGGTTGGCCAGCATAGACACAGGGAAGTCGGCGGTCATCTCGCCGTAGCCGGCCCGGCGGGCCACGGCCCGGTGCCAGTCACGGAAAATGCCCAGGCGGATCTTCCGGGAATTGTAGATCTCATGGAACCCGATGGTCACGCAGTGGGTGGGCATATCCTCCAGCCGCCCGCCAAAGTCGCCGATGGCGTTGGCGGTGCGGGTCTCGGGGGTGATGGCCAGCATCCGGGTCCTGAGCTGCTTGAACTGCTCGCAGGTCAGGGTGGGGTCGGCCTCGTTAAAGGCCAGATGGCCGTTGATGCCGATGCCGCCGAAGCACACATCCACGCCGCCCAGCTCCTCGATCAGACTGGGGATGTAGTCCAGGTGGTCGGGGTCCGGGAACACCCGGTGGTCCTCCGGCACGTTCAGCTCCGGGTCGATCTTAGTGTAGACCGTGCGGTCCATAAAGCCCCGGAAGCTGAGGGGATGCTCCTTGGGAATCCACTTCAGGTCATCCCCCAGGTACTCATCCATGTTGATGAACCAGCAGTTCTTCAGGCTGATCCGCTCGCTGTTCACAATGTCCACAAAGTAGGGATACTGGCCGATGGGGCCCACAGGGCAGATGAACACGGTGGTCTCCCCCGCCGCGTTTTTCGCCTTGATCTCATCGGCCATCTCCCGGGCGATGGCCCGGAACACGGTGGGCTTGTCGGCCATGACCTCCATGGGGATCTTGGGGGCGGAGAGCAGCTGCTCCTTGTTGTAGTAATAATAGTCGTGGTGCATGACAGACGGTTCTCCTCTCTCCCAGGTTTACTTCTGGACCTCCAGGTACTCCTTGTAGACCATGCCCCAGATGTAGTTCTTCAGCTCGGTGAAGCGGGGCAGCATCTTGCTCTCCTGGTCTCTGGGATAGGGGATGTCGATGTCGATGACCTCCTTGACGCGGCCGGGGCGGGCAGACATGACCACCACCTTGGTGGCCAGCAGGATGGCCTCCTCCACGTCGTGGGTGATGAAGAAGCAGGTCTTCTTCTCCTCCTCCCAGGTCTTCAGCAGCTCGGTCTGAAGCTGGGTGCGGGTCTGGGCGTCCAGAGCGCCGAAGGGCTCATCCATCAGCAGCAGGGAGGGGTTGACGGCGTAGGCGCGGGCGATGGCCACGCGCTGCTTCATGCCGCCGGACAGCTCCT
>JBJEYO010000015.1:0-4227 GCA_051886935.1 Candidatus Enterenecus sp.
TCAATTTATTTCGCCGCTGGGCGGCGAAACTCTACGAGGTTTTTCGACAAGCTGCAGCGCCCCGGGATGCCGAATGGCGTTCCGGGGCGCTGTTATGTCTGCTCTGTTCAGCCCACCGCCGTGTCGCTGCGGCCGGCGGCGGTGTCGGTGTTGGGAACGGCCAGCCGGCGGATAATGGTCTGCCGGGTGACGATGCCCATAAAGACCCCACGGTCATCCACCACGGGGACAAAGCTCTGCTGGATGGCGCGGTCCAGCAGCTCCTCCATGGTCACCCGGACGCTGACCGCCGGGTTGAAGCCCCGGCGCAGCACCCTGTCCAGAGGGGTGTGCTCCTGGGACTGGAGGTTGCTGTTCTTACGGCCCGCCAGATACCACAAAAAATCGCCCTCGCTCACCGTACAGATATACCGTCCGTCCCGGGCCAGCACCGGCAGGGCCGTGTAGCCCCGGCTGCGCAGCTTCTCCATCCCCTGGCGGACCGTGCAGTCCTCCATCAGATAGGCCACCTGGGCCTTGGGGGTCAGAAGGGTGATGACATTCATGCTTCGCGCTCCTTCCTCCGGTCGATGTGGGCATCTTTCCTTTCCATCTTTACCATATCAGACCGGCGGCGCGAAGTCTATCAAAAAAGTGTGAACTTTATTTGTCCGATTTGTGTACGGCAGGCGCCGCTCACAGCTCCCGTCTGCCGTAAAAATACCGGGACAGCAGGAAGGACAGGGCCAGCAGCCCCACTCCGCCCACTATGGCCGCAATGGGCGCGGCTGTGCAAAACGCGGCAGAATTAAGGTCCAGTGAATCCAGGAACGCTGCCCCGCCCAGCAGACGCACCACCAGCAGCCCCGCGGCCATCACTCCGGCCAGAACACCATAGAAAATGATCCGGGCCCGCTCGGCTCCGAACTTATACAGCAAGGGCAGCATCACGGCGTTGATCAGGACCGCCAGGGCCATGCACACCCCGCAGGCCACCAGATAGGTCAGCCAGTCGTCCAGCTTCCCGAACAGGGCGGCCGCTCCGCCCGCCGCCAGGGACAGAACCAGTCCCGCCGCCGTCAGAAGCAGCACGGTGATGTACCGGGCGGCCACCACGCGGCTCCGGCTCACAGGCAGGGTGCAGGCGTAGACGTCCCACTTGGCAGTGTGGTCGAAGGAAAAGCAGTTGAAGGGCAGCATGGAGATGAGTACCGCCAGAAATCCCGCCAGAAACTGGGCATCCCAGACCCCGGCGATGGCCAGGAGGCAGTAGAGCCCCCCGATGACCAGAACGGACAGCCCTCCCTTGCGCAGACACAGAAGATCTTTCAGGACCAGTCCGGTCATAGCCGCTCCCCCCTCTCCATAAATACCATGATCTCGTCCAGGGACACCGGGTCCACCGTCAGCCGGGGATAGCGCCGGCGGAAGGCGGCTTTGTCCCGGATCAGCGCCTCGTTGGAATACTCCCCCCGGCGCACGCCCACCACAAAAGCGGGGTCCACATCGGCCAACTCCGCCCGGGCGCACACCAGCCGGCCGTACTCCTCCAGCAGCCGGTCCTTCTCCTCAAACAGAAGCAGCTTTCCCCGGTGGAGATAGGCGATGTAGTCCGCCGCCTTCTCCAGGTCGGTGGTGATGTGGCTGGACATGAGAATGGCCCGGTCCCCCTCCGCCGCGAAGGCCATCAGCTCCTCCAGCAGCTCGTCCCGGACCACCGGGTCCAGGCCGCTGGTGGCCTCGTCCAGCACCAGCAGGGAGGGATGATGGGCCAGGGCGGCGGCCAGGGACAGCTTCATCTTCATCCCCCGGGAGAACTCCTTCAGGTTCCGGTCCCGGGGCAGGCCGAACCGATTCAGGGCGCGCTCATATAGCTCCCGGTCCCAGCTTCGGTAGGTCCTGCCCAGAATGCAGCCCACATCCGCCGCCCGGAGCACATCGGAGAACATGCACTCATCCAGCACGACCCCCACCCGCTCCCGGACCTCCCGGTCCTGCCCGGCGGTCTCCTGCTCCAGCAGGCGCACCGAGCCCGCCGTGGGCGCGTTGATGCCCAGCAGGCACTTCAGCAGGGTGGTCTTGCCCGCCCCATTCTCTCCGATGAGCCCCACGATGGACCCTACAGGCACCGTCAGATCCACCGGCCCCAGGGTAAACTGGTCATACTGCTTGACCAGTCCCTTGATCTCAATACTATTTGTCATAATTGATCTTCCTTATACAATGTAGAGAGCATTTCCGTCAGCTCCTCCAGGCCCACAGCCCCCGCCCGGGCGGCGTCCACCGCCTGGGACAGGTACTCCTCCACCTGGCACAGCACAGCCTCCCGCCGCACCTCCCGGTTCTGGGCCGCCACAAAGCAGCCCTTGCCCGGCACAGTGGTGAGAAAGCCCTCCCGTTCCAGTTCCTCATAGGCCCGCTTGGTGGTGATGACCGAAATGCGCAGGTCCCGGGCGAGCAGCCGCATGGAGGGCAGGGCCTCGCCCTCCGCCAGCTCCCCCGACAGAATGAGGCCCTTCATCTGCCGGACGATCTGTTCATAGATCGGCACGCCTGAGGAATTGCTGATGATGATGTCCATGGTGCACCTCTTGTTTTTCTGTATATATACGATATACACAGTATAGGCACTGTACTGCCCTTTGTCAAGTGGGCGGACGGAATTTTTTCCTCCGCATTGATTTTGTGCCGCTGTTCAGGTAAAATAAGCTCACTTTCAGGTGAAGGAGGGACGGCTATGGCGCTGACAGAGGGCGGCGTGTACCGGGCCGTGATCGGGGGCTGCGCCGGCGACGGCGCGGGGGTAGCCCGTGTGGACGGCATGGTGGTCTTTGTCAAGGGCGGAATCCGGGGCGAGACCGCGGATATTTGCATCGAGCACATCGGCCACAATGCCGCCTGGGCTCACATTGAGACGCTCATTGACCCCTCCCCCGCCCGGGTGGAGCCGGACTGCCCCTACTACACCGCCTGCGGCGGCTGCCAGTTCCGGCACATGACCTACGCCGAGGAGCTGGAGGCCAAGCGTATCTGGGTGGAGGACGCCCTGACCCGCCTGGGCGGCGCGGACGTAAAGGTGGAGGTCATCCACGGCGGGTTGGACGCCGGGCGCTACCGCAACAAGGTGCAGTTCCCCGTGGGCAGAAACGCCATCGGCTATTACAGGGGCCGCACCCACCAGGTCATCGACATTGAGGACTGCCTGCTCCAGCCGGAATTGGACACCGCCGCCCGCCGGACGGTGAAGGAGTGGATGGAGCGGTTCCATGTCCCCGCCTTCGACGAAAAGAGCGGTAAGGGGCTGCTCCGCCACCTGTACCTCCGCACCAACAGCGGGGGCGAGGTGCTGTGCTGCCTGGTGGTGAACGGGCGTGACGTCCCCCACAGCGAGGAATTGACGGAAGCCCTCAGGGCCGCCGTCCCCGGCCTGGCGGGACTGGTGCTGTCGGTGAACACCAGAAAGACCAACGTGATTCTGGGCGATGAGTACCGCACCCTGTGGGGGCGGGACTGGCTGGAGGAGACCCTGTGCGGCCACACCTTCCGGCTGTCGGTGCCCTCCTTCTTTCAGATCAACCGGGCTCAGACCGAGGTCCTGTACGGCCGGGCGCTGGAGTTCGCCGGTCTGACGGGGACGGAGACGGTGGTGGACCTGTACTGCGGCATCGGCACCATCAGCCTGACTATGGCGGAGCGGGCCGGGCAGGTCATCGGCGTGGAGGTGGTACCTCAGGCCATCGAGGATGCCAAAGAGAACGCCCGCCGCAATGGGCTCAGCCACAAAACCCGCTTTGAGTGCGGCGATGCCTCCGACCTGGCCGCCCGGCTGGAAGCGGAGGGCGTGCGCCCTGATGTGGTGGTGGTGGACCCGCCCCGGAAGGGCCTGGCCCCCGATGTGGTGGACACCATCGCCCGCATGGCCCCGGCGCGGGTGGTCTACGTCTCCTGCGACCCCGCCACCCTGGGCCGGGATGTGGGCCGCTTCGCCCAGCAGGGCTATACCGCCCTCCGGGCCGAGGCGGTGGATCTGTTCCCCCGGACGGCACATGTGGAGACGGTATGTTTATTGTCCAAACTGAAATCGACTCAGCATATTGAAGTTGAGCTGGATATGGACGAGTTGGATTTGACGGCAGCAGAGAAAAAGGCAACCTATGATGAGATCAAGGATTATGTTCTGGAGCATAGCGGCTTGAAAGTCAGCAGCTTGTATATCGCACAGGTAAAACAGCAGTGCGGTATCATCGA
>JBJEYO010000016.1:0-4095 GCA_051886935.1 Candidatus Enterenecus sp.
CCACCGGCACCGCCATGCGCTGCGAGGTGGCCCAGATCTTCCTGAACTTCAGCAAGATCATCGCCGAGTAAGCATATCCGCCCCACGAACTGAACAGCGGGCAGTCGGAGCATTCCGGCTGCCCGCTTCAGCTTGCCGAAAAAGCCTCGCAGAGTTCGCGCCCGCAGGCGCGAATAAAGTTGAATTTGTTTTCCCCGGCGACATGCGCGTCGGGGAAAACACTTCTCGGCCTGCAAACGTGCGAATTGTCCGTTAACAGCGGACAATTCGTGCGCTGCGGCAGGCCGTAATCCATCTGTCGGAAAAGGCTTTGCCTTTTTCGACAGTCAGCAGCGGACAGCCGGAGCATTACGGCTGCCCGCTTTCCCTTTGCCCGCCGGGGCAATTGACAGTTGGGACAGAATGGTATAATATCAGGGAGATGTGCGATTTCCCTACTTAATAAGGACGGAGACGGCTTATGATCAGAATCATCGTGGACAGCACCTGTGACATTCCCCAGGAATTGATCGACCAGTACGGTATTGAGGTGCTGCCCCTCCATGTGCTGGTGGATGGCAAAGAGTACCTGGACGGCGTCACCATCACCACCGGGGAGGTCTACGACCTGATGCGCAAGGGCTGTATGCCCCAGACGGCCCAGGTCAGCGTGAGCGACACCTACGACCGCCTGTCGGCGCTGTGCGCCAGGGGGGAGGATCTGCTGTGCCTGGCCTTCTCCTCCAAGATGTCCGGTACCTGCGGGGTCATCTGGCAGGTCATGGAGGAGCTGAAGGAGAAGTACCCCGGCCGCTCCCTGTGTACTCTGGACTCCAAGGGCGGCTCTTTCGCCACGGGGCTCATCGCCCTGGAGGCGGCCAAAGGCGCGGCCGCGGGAATGGTCTTCGACGCCCTGGTGGAGCGCTGTAAGTTCCTGATCGCCCATGTGGAGCATGTGTTCGTCATCTCCGACCTGCTGTGGATGATCCGGGGCGGGCGCATCTCCAAGACGCTGGGCTATACGGCCAGCCTGCTGGGCATCAAGCCGGTGCTGGACGTGGACGACGGCGAGATGGAGGTCATTCAGAAGGTGCGGGGCCGCAAGCAGTCCTTGGTGCGGGTGGCCGACATCGTGGCCCAGCGGGCCCAGGGCTGCCCCCGGCAGACCATCGGCATCACCCATGCCGACGACCTCCAGGCCGCGGAGGAGATGGAGGCGCTGCTGCGCCAGCGGCTGCCCGACTGCCAGTACCTGATCACCGAGATTGGCGCCGTGCTGGGCGTCCATCTGGGCATCGGCGGCGTGGGCGTGTTCTTCTTCAATGAAATGTAAGGAGGGCGGAGAGATGACCACTACCGAGCTGCTCCGCCCCATCCGGCTGTTTGTGCTGGATATGGACGGCACCTTTTACCTGGGGGACCGGGTCATCCCCGGCGCCCCGGACTTCATCCAGAAAGTGAGGGACACCGGCAGGGAATTCCTGTTCTTCACCAACAACTCCTCCCGCACCCCGGAGATGTACATGGAGCGGCTGGCGGGTATGGGCTGCCCCATCACCCGGGAGCAGATCATGACCAGCGGCGACGTGACCATCCAGTTCCTGAACACCTGCCGCCCGGGAAAGACCGTCTACCTCATGGGCACCGAATCCCTGCGGCGGAGCTTTGCGGACGCCGGCGTGCCCCTGGTGGAGGACGCCCAGCCCGACATCGTGGCCGCCGCCTTTGACACCGAGCTGACCTACCGCAAGCTGGAGCGGGCCTGCACCTATCTGCGGAATGGAGCGGAGTTCCTGGCCACCCATCCGGACATCAACTGTCCCACCGCCGACGGCTTCATCCCCGACTGCGGGGCCTTCTGCGCCGCCATCACCCGCTCCACCGGGCGGGAGCCCCGGTACCTGGGCAAGCCCGCCCCGGAGACGGTGGACATGATCCTCTCCCGCACCGGATTCGGCCGGGGAGAGGTGGCCTTCGTGGGGGACCGGCTTTACACCGATGTGGCGGTGGGGGTCCGCAACGGAGCCATGGGCCTGCTGGTGCTGTCCGGCGAGACCCGGGCGGAGGACGTGGCCGCCTCCCCGGTAAAGCCCCACGCCGTGTTCCGCGATTTGGGAGAGCTGGCGGAATATCTGTGACGCAAACCGCCGGGACCTGGCGGATCAAATTCTCTGGAAGGACAAAAAGATATGGAACTTGAGACAATGTATGAGCAGCTGGGCGTCAGCCGGGCTGTCTATGAATTCGGTGAGGCGGCCCTGGCCGGGCTGAAGGAGCGGTTTGAGCAGATCGACCGGGTGGCGGAGCACAACCAGGCCAAGGTGCTTTACGCCATGCAGAAGAACCGGGTGAATGCCACCCACTTCGCCGCCTCCACCGGCTACGGCTATGACGACGACGGACGGGACACCCTGGAGCGGGTGTACGCCGACACGTTCCACACCGAGGCCGCCCTGGTGCGGCCCCAGATCATGTGCGGCACCCACGCCCTGACCATCGCCCTGGCCGCCAACCTGCTGCCGGGTGATGAGCTGCTCTCCCCTGTGGGGGCGCCCTACGACACCCTGGAGGAGGTCATCGGCATCCGGGAGAGCCGGGGCTCCCTGAAGGAGTACGGCGTCACCTACGCCCAGGCGGACCTGAAGGCGGACGGCTCCTTCGACTACGACGCCATCCGGGAGAAAATCAACAGCCGCACCAAGCTCATCACCATCCAGCGCTCCAAGGGCTATGCCACCCGCCCCTCCTTCTCGGTGGAGCAGATCGGGGAGCTGATCGCCTTCTGCAAGAGCGTGAAGCCCGATGTGAAGTGCATGGTGGACAACTGCTACGGCGAGTTTGTGGAGATGCTGGAGCCCTCCGACATGGGGGCCGACATGGTGGTGGGCAGCCTCATCAAGAACCCCGGCGGCGGCCTGGCCCCCACCGGCGGCTACATCTGCGGCACCCAGGAATGCGTGGACCGGTGCGCCTTCCGGCTGTCCGCCCCCGGCCTGGGCCGGGAGGTGGGCGCCAGCCTGGGCCTGACCCCCTCCTTCTTCCAGGGCCTGTTCCTGGCCCCCACTGTCACCGCCGGCGCCCTGAAGGGGGCGGTGTTCGCCGCCCAGATCTATGAAAAGCTGGGCTTCCGCTGCGTCCCCGGCGCGGCGGAGGACCGCCACGACATCATCCAGGCGGTGGAGCTGGGCAGCGCCGAGGGGATGAAGGCCTTTTGTCGGGGTATCCAGGCCGCCGCGCCGGTGGACAGCTATGTGACCCCGGAGCCCTGGGCCATGCCCGGCTACGAGGACCCGGTCATCATGGCCGCCGGTGCCTTTATCCAGGGCAGCTCCATCGAGCTTTCCGCCGACGGCCCCATCCGTCCCCCCTACGCGGTCTACTTCCAGGGCGGCCTGACCTGGTACCACGCCAAGCTGGGCATTCTCATGTCCCTCCAGAAACTGGTTGACGCTGGCCTGGTCAAGTTGTAAAGCCGATTTTTCCGCCCCGCCGGGCGTTATTTGGCCCGTTCTGGTGCAAATATCCAAAAATAGGGTTGCCAAACCGCGAAATGCTTGTTATACTGTTAGAAAAGCGGAAAGGAGCCCTCTTTATGAGCAGTCAGGAGCGACGCACCCTCAGCCAGCAGAAAGTGCAGAATTTCTTGTACGACGTGGCCTTCTTCCTGGAGCTGGCCGCCGCTTTTCTGGTCATCATCCTCATCATCTGCCAAGTGGTCGGCCTGGGCATTGAGATGTTCTCCGACGCCGCCGGCCTGTTTGATTCGGATAATTTCACCCACTTCCTGGAGCTGGCCCTGAACATCGTGGTGGGTATCGAGTTCTTAAAGATGCTCTGCCGCCACAACATGGACGCGGTCATCGAGGTGCTGCTGTTCACCCTGGCCCGCCACCTGATCGTCAACCAGCACTCCATGGTGGAGGGGCTGCTGTGCATCGTCTCCATCGCCATCCTGTTCGTGGTGCGTAAGTTCCTCTTTGTCTCCCAGATCGACAAGGTACATCCGGTCCCGGAGAAGGAGCACAAGGAACACAAGGATTGAACTTTATCACAAAAAAGTCCCGCCGGTGGATTGCACCCCATTTGTTAGACAGTATGATATACTATCTAACAAGT
>JBJEYO010000017.1:0-21379 GCA_051886935.1 Candidatus Enterenecus sp.
CGATCATGCCGGGGTCAAAGGCCTCGATCTCGGGCTTCACGCCCCACTCCTGCATATCCCGGCCCAGCTCCTCCAGGAACTTGGGGGAGTTCAGGAACACGGCGCTGTGCAGCCAGTTCATGGAGCCGCAGTCGAAGGTGCCCAGCTCGGGGCGCAGCTCCTTCAGATGGGCCTTGCGCAGGCTCTCGTCGGAGACGAAGGCGCCGGAGGTGGTCATGTTCAGAATGATGTCGCAGTCGGGGTGGTTGGTGCGGAGCAGCTCCACGGTCTCACGGAACTTGGCGGTGTCCATGCTGCCGTTGCCGTTCTCATCACGCATGTGCAGATGGGCGATGGCCGCGCCGGCCTGCCAGCAGTCATACACGTCCTCAGCGATCTCCGCCGGGGTCATGGGCACGTTGGGGTTGTTCTCCTTCTTGGGCCACGCGCCGGTGGTGGCCACGGTGATGATCGTCTTCTTTGCCATGATAAATGACCTCCTGTATATGATATTTTACAGCATCTCGAAAATACCGGCCGCGCCCATACCGCCGCCGATGCACATGGTGACCATGCCGTAGCGGCCGCCGGTGCGGCGGAGTCTGGACAGGACCTTGCAGGTCAGCACCGCGCCGGTGGCGCCCAGAGGATGGCCCAGAGCCATGGCGCCGCCCTCGGGGTTGACCTTGTTCATGTCAAAGCCCAGGGTGCGGATGCAGGGGATGGCCTGGGCGGCGAAAGCCTCGTTCAGCTCGATGGTATCGATCTGGTCCAGGGTCATGCCCGTGCGCTTGAGCAGCTTGGGCACGGCGTAGATGGGGCCGAGGCCCATCAGCTCGGACTCGCAGCCAGCCACGGCGAAGCCCACAAAGCGGGCAATGGGCTTGACGCCCAGCTCCTCCGCCTTCTCACGGCTCATCACCACCACAAAGCCGGCGCCGTCGCTCATCTGGGAGGAGGTACCGGCGGTGACGATGCCGCCGAAGCAGGGCTTCAGGCCGGCCAGGGTCTCCATGGAGGTGCCGCGGCGGACGCCCTCGTCCTTGTCCACCACCTTGGTGGTGCCGTCGGGAGCGGTGACGGTGATGGGGATGATCTGGTCATCAAAGGCGCCCGCATCCTGGGCGGCGGCGGCCAGGGCGTGGCTGCGCACGGCCATCTCCTCCATCTCCTCCCGGGAGATGTGGTGGAGGGCGGCCACCCGCTCGGCGGTGTAGCCGGGGGCCATGTAGGCCTCGTTATAGGAGGCCACCAGGGCGGGATCCCGGAACTCCTCCTCCAGGAACATGTTCTTGATGCGGGTCATGCTCTCCACGCCGCCGGCCACGACCACGTCGCACTGGCCGGCAATGATGGCGTTGGCGGCGGTGCCGATGGTCTGGAGACCGGAGGAGCAGAAGCGGTTCACGGTCTGGGCGGAGGTCTCTTTGGGCAGACCGGCCAGCTGGGAGATCAGCCGGGCCATGTTCCAGCCCTGAGTGCCCTCGGGATTGGCGCAGCCCACGATCACGTCGTCGATGTCCTTGGGGTCCAGCTGCGGCACTTTCGCCAGCACGCCCTTCAGGGTCTCGGCGCCGTAGGTGACGGGATGCACATTGGCAAACGCGCCCTTATAGGCCTTGGTCACAGCGGAACGGCCATAGGCGACGATCACAGCTTCGCGTTGATTCATATTGGGTTTGCTCCTTTACAGTTTCATTCGGTAGACGCGCTCGAACTCCTCGCTCAGCCAGTCCCGGAAATCAGGGTGGGCAATGGAGATCAGGGCTTTTGCACGGGCGTGGAGGGTAAGGCCCCGCAGGCACACCGCTCCATACTCGGTAGCGACAAAGTGAGTGTTGGTGCGGGTCAGCGTCACGGCGCTGCCCGGTGTCAGCATGGGGACGATGCGGCTTTTCAGCGTCTTTTCGCCGGTGGCCGGGTCCCGCTCGTAATAGGTGGAGCGCAGGGTGATGATGGACTTGCCCCCCTCGGACATCTGGGCGCCCACCGCCGTGTCCACCTGCCCGCCGGTGCCGGAGAACTGGCGGGGGCCGATGCTCTCAGAGGCGCACTGGCCGGTCAGGTCGATCTGCAGGGCGGCGTTAATGGACACCATCTTCCGGTTCTGGGAGATCACCCGGGGATCGTTGGTGTGGGACAGCGCCTTGTGGAGGATCGCCGGGTTGTCGTTGATGTAGTCATACAGCTTCTCGCTGCCCATGGTGAAGGAGGTAAGCGTCAGGCCGGGATACAGGGTCTTTTTCCGGTTCGTCACCGCCCCGCACTTGATCAGCTCCATACCCGCGTCGGAGAAGGCCTCCGTGTGGATACCCAGGTCCTTTTTGTTCCTGAGCTGCATGGCCAGGGCATCGATGGTGCCGCCGAAGCCCAGCTGGATGGTGGAGCCATCCTCCACCAGCTCGGACACATAGCCGCCCAGCAGCTCGTCCTCATGGGTGGGCGTTGCCTGGGGCAGAGTGGTGGGATACCGGTCAGATTCGATCAGCCCATCCAGCTGAGAGATATGGATCAGCGTGTCTCCAAAGCATCTGGGCGCGTGGGACGCCACCTCGGCCACGATTTTTTTCGCCCGTCCCATCAGCTCCTGCTCGATCAGCGCCGACGCGGTCAGCGTAAAATAGCCGTGACGGTCCATGGGGGACACGGTGACCACCATCAGGTCATACTCCGGGACCGCGGTCCCCCAGTCCCGCACCGCGTTGCGCAGGTGGTTGGGGATGAAGTCGCAGTAGCCCAGCGCCGCCGTTTTCTGCTGGACCCGGTTAAAAAACAGGGACTCCACCTGGAACCGCCCGGCGTTCTCCGGGTCGGTAAGCAGCTCCAGCGGGGCCAGGGGCAGGTAGTTGAGCACCCGCACGTCACTGAGCCGGTCCCGCTGCCGCTGCAGGGCGGCGGCAAAGTCCACCGGGGTCAGGGCGCCGCCGGCGATGAAGACGGTGTCACCCGGCTTCACAAGGGAGGCCGCGTCGTCGGCGGACATGAGCTTGCGGCGGTATTCCTCCTGATACATTGGTCGTCACCTCATTTTGTCCCTATCGCCCGAGGGCGGGGCGGGCGTTGGGCCCGCCCCGCCCTGGGGAGAGATAGAGGAGTGTAGAGTGTGGAATTTACTTCGCGTACTTGGCGACAGCGGCAGAGCCCTTGTCGGTGATACGCAGCTTGCGCTTGAACAGGCCGCCCTCAATGATGTAGCCCTGGCGGGTCAGATGAGAGGAGATAGCGGCCATCTTCATGGAGGCGATCTCATGCTTCTTCACGAACTCAGCCTGCTTCTCGGGGTTGTTCTTCACGATGGACAGCAGCTCCACATACAGCGGGCACAGCTTCTCCTTGGCCATCTCGGCCTCAGCGCCGGCCAGAGGAGCCAGGGCCTTCTCGCCCTTCTCGGTGATGGAGTAGGTGTAGAACTTGGTGCCGGTCATGCCCTCACGCACGATCAGGCCGCCCTGGTCCAGCTTCTCCACGGAGGCGGAAGCCTTGGCGGAGTCAACGCCCATGTAGTCGGTGATGTCGGCCTGATAGCAGTGGCCCAGACGGATCAGGCTCAGGACCTGCTTGTCAAAGTCGTCCAGAGTGACGTCGATACGGTTGGTGGCGGTGGGAACGCGCTCCCAGCCCTTCTTGCCGTAGTACTTGGGCTTGCCGAAGAAGCTGCCGATGACGGCGGCGACCAGGGTGACCAGGAAGCCGGCGGTGGCCATGTAGATCCACTTGTCAATGACAAAGATGTGGAGCACGTTGTTGAACAGGGTGCACAGGCACATGAAGATCATGCCGACCAGAGCGCCCACGAAAGCGCCGGTGTTGTTGAAGCGGGGCCAGATAGCGCCCAGCATCAGCAGGATGGCGGGAGGAACCAGCCAGCAGTTGGCGAAGGCGAACAGATAGGTGGCGCCGCCGGGGAACTGGCACAGGATCCAGGTCACAACGCCCAGGCCGATCATGATGAACTTGGACATGCGCAGGGTCTGCTTGGGAGTGGCCTTGGGGTTGATCAGACGCTGATAGATATCGCGGCTGGCAACGGCGGAGGCGCCCAGAGCAGAGGTGGAAGCGGTGGAGATGGAGGCGGCGCAGGCGCCGACCACGAAGAAGGAGCCCAGCAGAGGCACGAAGGTGCTGGCCAGGAAGCCGTAAGCGCCGGTAGCAGCCAGCTTGCCGCCGCCCTGAACGAAGACCTCAGTGTGATGGGCACCGGCATACAGACCGATGATGGCGAAGGGGATGGTGAAGATGATGGTCAGCAGGATGGCGGCCAGAACGAAGGACTTCTTGGCAACCTTCTCGCTGCGGCAGGAGGCGATCTTCATCCAGTAGTAGTTGTTGCCCCAAACCAGAGCGGCGGCGAACAGGATGACGAAGTTCAGCCAGGAGGGATAGGTCAGCGCAAACACGGGAGCGCCGGCGGCGCCGCTGACACCGACATTCACAAAGTCGTTGTTGGCCCAGTTGGCGGCAATGGCCTCAAAGCCGCCGTAGCGGTTGGCCAGCAGGGTGAGCATCAGGGGCACAGCGATGACGCCCAGGCAGACCTGGAAGAAGTCGGTGATGGTGGCGGCCCACAGACCGGAGATGAAGGTGAAGGTGATGATGACCAGGAAGATGACCAGGGTCACCACGGTGGTGTTCCAGCCGGTGTAGCCCACGATGGTGGACACGCAGGAGACGATGTTGTTGGCCAGGATGCCGCACATACCGATGACGGAGGTGACGGCGATGACGGGACGGATCTTGGCGGAGTAACGCATCTCCAGGTACTCAGGCAGGGTCTGGGCGCCGTTCAGACGGACGAACTTGCCCCACAGCACGCCGTAGAGCAGCAGGCCGGCGATGCCGTAGATCAGGCCCCAGGCCAGGGAGGTCTTCAAACCATACATGATGGAGAAGCCGGGGGCCAGAGCCACGGTGGTGCCGGCGAAGCCGATGGCGATAACGCCCATCATATTGATGGGAGTGGAGACGCCGCGGCCGGCCAGAACGAAGTCGGACGCATCAGAGACCCAGCGCTTGGCGTAAACGCCGCAGCCGACCAGGATACCGATGAACACGATGAACATGACGATGAATACGGTATTGCCCATTGATTTTCTCTCCTCTCTTAATGCTCCGGGTCACCCGACCCGGGGGTTAACAAAACAAACTGGCTTACTTCTCCTCGTCCAGAATGGCAATGACACGGCACCAGCCGGCGCTGCCGCCCTTGACGGGAATGGGCAGAGCGTAGACGGTGTAGCCGTCGTTGGGAACGTTGTCCAGGTTAGCCAGCTTCTCGATGTGGCAGTATGCCTTCTGACGACCCTCGCGGTGGCCCTCCCAGATGATAGATGTGTCCTTGGTCTTGGCGAACTCCTGGGCCTCAAAGGGCAGGGGCACATCCCAGCTCCAGCCGTCGGTACCGCAGACATGCACGCCCTGGTCGATCATCCAGTCAGTAGCCTCGGCGCTGACGCCGGCTCCGGCAACCAGATACTCCTTCTGGGCCCAGCGGTCACCGTGGATGCCGGGGGTGGTGCTGCCACGGGCTCCAGACTTCAGCAGAAGGATCTCGCCGGGCTTCAGCACATGGTTGATCTCAGCCAGCTTGTCGATGAAGTCCTGCTTAGTGATCTTGTAGCCATCGGGCTTATCGGAAAAGTCCAACTTGACGCCGGGGCCGATGCACCACTCCAGGGGCACCTCTTCAATGGTCCAGGCCTTCTCGCCGCCGGGGATATATGCCTCGTTCTGGCGGGGGAAGTAATGCCAGGGAGCGTCCAGATGGGTGCCGGAGTGGGTGCACATCTGCACGAAGTCCACAGCCCAGCCGTTGCCCTCGGGGAGGTCATCCACGGTGGTACCGGGGAAATAATCGCCCATGCCGGGAGCGGTCTTCTTGTGATCCCAACGGTCAATCTTGGGGATTTGGATCGGGGGATCGCAAGGCAGATCTTCTTCCAGAGTCACTGTCAAGTCAACGATTTTCATTGCAAGTCTCTCCTTTTCTATGAAATTGAGTGCCAAGGATCTCATAAATTCATTCAGCAAACGGCGTGCCATTTCGGAAAATCGCCGCAAACCGGCTTGTCACAACGTTTTGCGGCTTTTTTACGTTCCAGCGACCTCATTTCGGATTGTAATCATTTGCTTACAAAATGGGCGTTCCCGCCCTGAACCGCATCTGCCACCCCAAGTTTCGGTTTTGTTAGCTTTTTAACACATGTGCCAAAAAGTTTACATTTTTTACTTGATTTTTGTCACTGTTGTTCTACTTAGCAAAATAAGCCAATTCATTTTTGTCAAATTTGCACAAAAATTTTTTCAAAACTTTGTCCATTCCACGGGGTTGTCTTTTTCTGCCTGCCGCGCATATACTATATGTTAGTCAAATGAAAGTGGGTGAATCTGCTATGGAGTATCCGTTGTCGCGGAAGGAAGCCATGGAATGTCTGGAACAGCTGGTCTGTGCCAAACTGGACAAGGCCGGCAACTATACCTATGTCAGCCAGCTCTGGCTGAACGTCATGGGGCTGTCCAGCCAGGACGTTCTGGGCAAGTATGTGGCTGAGCTGGTACCCGACACCCACGCTGTTGAGGCCATGGAGTCCGGGCAGATCATCCGGGGCCGGCCGGTCATGCGGCAGGGCATTCCCATCTTTACCACCTATGTCCCGCTGAAGGATAACGCCGGCCGGGTCACCGGCCTGTTTCTCTATGTGGTGGTCAACGGCATCCCCAACGCCCAGGAGCTGCTGCGCCAGGCCGACCTGCTCAAGAGCGAGGTGGACTATTACCGCCAGGAGCTGTCCCGGGAGCGGGGCGCCCGCTATCAGCTGGACAACATCATCGGCAAGAGCCCGGCCATTCTCCGCCTGAAGGAGCAGATCGTCCAGGCCTCCCGGTCCACCTCCACCGTTCTCATCGAAGGGGAGACCGGCAGCGGCAAGGAGCTGATCGCCCACGCCATCCACTCCCTCAGTGCCCGCCGCGACGCCAACTTCGTGCGGGTGAACTGCTCCGCCATTCCGGCGGAGCTGATGGAGTCGGAGTTCTTCGGCTACGCCCCCGGCGCCTTCACCGGCGCCGCCAAAAAGGGCAAGATCGGCCGGTTTGAGCTGGCCAACCACGGCTCTCTGTTTCTGGACGAGGTCAATCTGCTCACCCCCACCATGCAGCCCAAGTTCCTCCGGGTCCTCCAGGAGCGGGAGATTGACCCGGTGGGCGGCACCAGGACCATCCCCATCGACGTCCGGGTCATCGCCGCCTCCAACATCCCGCTGGAGCGGCTGGTGGAGAAGAAGGAGTTCCGCAGCGACCTCTATTTCCGGCTCAACGTCATCCGTATCGTGGCCCCGCCCCTCCGTCAGCGGAAGGAGGACATCCCCCTGCTGGTGGAGGACCTGATCCGGCGGCTGAACCACCAGCTGGGCATGGTCATCCAGGGGGTCAGCGGCGAGGTGATGGACCTGCTCATGTCCTACGACTGGCCCGGCAATGTCCGGGAGCTGCAGAACGCCATCGAGTCGGCCATGAACATGGCCAAGTCCTGCCAGCTGGAGAAGTCGGACTTTGAGCAGCTCATCAAGCGCATCCGGGCCAAGAACCGGCTGGCCCCGTCGGGGGACCAGGAGTTCCTCCTGAAGCCCTCCCGGCAGGGTCTGGAGCGGGAGATGATTCAGGAGGCGCTGGCCGCCGCCAACGGAAACCGCAGCCGGGCCGCCCAGCTGCTGGGCATTTCCCGCACCGTTTTCTACAAAAAGCTGAAGAAATACGAACTGATGTGAGCAAAAACGCGGCCAGGAGGTCTCCCCCCTGGCCGCGTTCCGCAAATATTTGTCCCCCCTCCCCACAGGGCTTGAATCAGAAAAGCCGGACGGATCGCTCCGTCCGGCTTTTTTGCGCGCTGTCGGTCACTCCTCGACTTCCTCGTAGTCGAAGTCGTCCAGGGTGCGGGCGCCGTTTTTCTCAAACACTCCCTCTGCGCCGCAGGCGGGGCAGCGTCCGAACTGATCCCCGAAATAGGGAATCAGGTCCTCGGCGTATTTGAATTTCTTGCCGCAGTCCGGGCAGTGATAGTACATCAGATTGACACCCCAGCTCATGTTCATTTCTCCTTCAAATTCAAAATCCCGCGGGTCCCGCCGGGCGCGGGCCGCCCGGTTTTCTGTCCCGAAATCGGGTCAGATCCTGTATTTCTCCCGGAACTCCTCAAAATACCGGGCAAAGGATTCCAGCTTCAGCTGCTTCAGGCTGTTGACGTATTCGTGGGTATCGAAGGCGTCGGACTCCAGCTCGATCATGGCCACGGCGATGTTGGAGCAGTGGTCGGACACCCGCTCGTAGTTGGTCAGCAGGTCGTTGAACACAAAGCCCTGGCTCAGGGTGCACTTGCCCTTCTGCAGCCGGTCCACATGGTGGAGCTTCAGCTCGTCGCACAGATCGTCGATCAGGTCCTCCAGGGGCTCCACCTTGGCGGCCTGCTCCACATCGTTCTCCACGAAGGCGTCCACCGTGATCTGCAGGATCTCCGTGACCGCCGCCTGCATCACCGACAGCTCATGCCTGCCCTCCTCGGAAAAGACCATGGCCTTCTCATGGATCTCCCTGGCGGTCTCCGCGATGTTCATGGCATGGTCGGAGATGCGCTCGATGTCGGACAGGGTGTGCAGGAACTTGGATACCTCCTCGTTCTGCTTGGCGGTCAGCTCCTGGGCGGTGATCTTCACCAGGTAGGTGCCCAGCCGGTCCTCATAGCGGTCCACCGAGTCCTCGTCAGCCCGGACCTTCTCAAACCGCTCGTCGGTGTAATTGTCCAGCAGGGAGAAGGCGTCCAGCAGGTTCTCCCGGGCCTTGGCCGCCATGGCGTTGATGACGGTACGGCTCTGCTCCACCGCCAGGGCCGGGTGCTGCAGGAAGCGCTCCTCCAGCAGAGCCGTCTCCGGCTCGGTGACGGGCTCCGGCTTGCCCTTGATGATCAGGCAGGACAGCTTCTCCAGCAGCCCGATAAAGGGCGTCAGAACGATCAGCGTGGCCAGGCGGAAGATGGTGTTCAGGGCCGCCACGCTGACCGGGGTCATGATTTCGTCCAGAATGGCCAGGGGCCAGATGGCGTTGACGCCGTAAAAAACGATGGCCCAGAACACCGCGCCGATCACGTCGATGAGCAGGTAGACAAAGGCGGTGCGCCGGCCGCTGGTGTTGGCCCCCAGGGCGGAGAGCAGCACCGGCAGGGCCGCGCCGATGCCGATGCCCATGATGATGGGCAGGGCCACGGCGAAATTCACCGCGCCGGTCATGGCCAGGGCCTGAAGGATACCCACGGCGGCGGAGGCGCTCTGCAGCACGCAGGTGAACAGGGCGCCCACCAGGATGCCCAGAACGGGCTGGGAGAAGGAGGTGAAAATACGGATGAACTCCTCGCTCTCCTGCAGGGGAGCCACGGCGCCGCTCATGGCGCTCATGCCGAACATGAGCACGGCGAAGCCCATGAGGATGTCGCCCACATGGACGGCGGTGGGGTTTTTCCCGGCCATCCGCAGCACAATGCCCACCACCGCCACAACGCCGGTGATGGTGGAGGTGGAGACCAGCTTGACCCAGCCGCTGCCCCCCTCCAGGCTGGACAGGCAGATGATCCAGCCGGTGATGCTGGTGCCCAGAATGGCGCCCAGGATGATCCCGATGGCCTGCCGCAGCTTCATCATGCCCGAGTTGACGAAACCCACCACCATGACGGAGGTGGCGGAGGAGGACTGGATCACGGCGGTCACCCCCGCGCCCAGCAAAATGCCCTTCCACGTACTGTTGGTCAGCCGGTACAGCACCAGCTCCAGCTTACTGCCGGCCACCCGCTTCAGGCCGTCCCCCATCAGCGACATGCCAAAGAGGAACAGGGCCACGCCGCTGAGCAGCGCGATCACATTTGTGGCATCCATTCAATCCCGCCTTTTCTGTCTGTCCGTCCCAAGCGTACAATGCTCAGTATACCAGAACATTCTCAAAATGGAAGCAGTTTTCTCAGTTTTTTCCTGTCACTTTTTGTCCTGCAGGTCGCTCTTGATCTTGGTGGTGGAGATCTCCGGGGTCCGGGGCAGGTACACCACCTGGCACTGGCTCTTCAGAAAATCGAACTTGCCCGCCCAGTCGTCCCCCATGACGAAGGTGTCGATCTGGTACTTGTCCACATCGGTGGTCTTCTGGTCCCAGCGTTCCTCCGGAATCACCAGGTCCACATAGCGGATGGCCTCCAGCATGCGCTTGCGCTCCTCATAGGGGAAATAGCACTTCTTCCCCTTCTCGTTCCAGTTGAATTCATCGGTGGACAGGGCCACCACCAGGTAGTCCCCCAGCTCCTTGGCCCGGCGCAGCAGGTTGATGTGCCCGTAGTGGAGCAGGTCAAAGGTCCCGTAGGTGATCACACGTCTCATGGTTCACAGCGTCCCTTTCTCAAAGAATGTGCGGATATAGTCGGCCACACGCCGGGCCGAGCCGCCGTCCCGCCAGTGGTTGTAGTAGTCGTTGGCCGCCTCCCGCTCAGCCCGGGCGGGGTCCTCCCCCCGGGACACCTCGCCGATGAAGGCCAGCAGGTCCTCCGGCGTATACAGGTAGCGGCCCTTCATCAGGCTCTTGACGTCCTCCGTCACCAGGCCCCGGCTGTGCTCATACCGCTCCAGGTCGTCAAAGGTCAGGCCGATGGGCTTCCCCGTCAGCAGGTAGTCGCAGTACACCGAGGAGTAGTCGGTCAGCAGGGCGTCGGCATCGGCCAGGGCCTCGTAGAGCTGCACATCCGCCTTTTGCAGGTCGGCGTCGTACAGCAGGCGGAAGTTGGAGAAGTTCCCCGCCTTGATGGCGCCCATGTCCTGTACCGGGTGGGGCTTCAGCACCAGCAGCACCCCGGCGGCCTCCAGGGCGGCGTTGAGCCGCTCCAAAGCGCCCTCCTCCCCCAGCAGGGGCAGGCCGCAGCCGGGCAGGGCGTAGTTGCTGTCGTAGCCGTGGGTGTGCTGCCGGAAAGTGGGCAGCCAGAAGACGCACCTGCGCCCCTGCCGGTCCACCAGCTTGTCCAGCGCCCCGGCGGGGCGGAGCAGCGCGTCGTTGCGGGGGTAGCCCAGGAGCAGTCCCTGCTCCGGAGCCAGGCCCAGCTGCTCCTCCATGGTGGTCTTGACCGCTTCGGAGGGATAGCTCCAGCGGTTGCAGAATTTCCCCGGCGTATAGAAGCCTTTGCACTGCTTGATGGGGGTGCCGTGACCCAGAAACAGGCTCAGCTGGCCCTTCCGGGGCGGCCACAGGGTCTTGTTGCAGAACAGCACGCATTTGGAGGTGAGGGCCAGATGCACCGCCCGCAGCTTCTGCTTCCGGTCGTCGGGGTCGTAGTCCACAAAGGTCACGTTTTTCTGAGGGTACCGCTCCCGCCAGAGGGAGCTGTCCTTCACCAGCCACATCAGCTCCACATCGGCGAAGGCGGGGTCATCCAGCATGGCCCGGAACACCGGGTACACATTGCAGGCCAGGTCGGGGCTGCTCTCCAGCAGTACCCGCTTTTTCAGAGGCAGCGCCCCCGCCGCCGCGGTGATGGCGCCGCGGATGGTTTCCTTATTCATACTCACGTCCTCCTCAGCCGCCCCAGGAAGCTGCGGGCCAGGTTTTTCTCATAGTCATCCAGGATGAACCGCCAGGCATAGGGCACATACGCCGCGGTGAACAGCACGCACCGCAGGAAGAACCGCAGCCAGCCGCCCCCCGGCAGCAGGAGGTTGATGACCCCCGCCGGGACGGCCAGGGGGATCATCCTCAGCGTCACCAGCCCGATGGTCTTCCAGTAGCCGGGGATGTCCAGGCCGATCTTTTTATAGTAGAACCAGTTCATCATGGCGTACTGTCCGGCAAAGCAGGCCAGAGTGGTGCCGATGGCGGCGCCCACCCCCTCCCAGCGCATGGCCAGGGGGATGGAGATGACCACATTGAGCAGGGCCAGCACCAGATAGGCCACGCTGCGGTAGCGGTGCTTGTTCATGGCCTGGAGGATGGATATGCCGATGTTCTGGGACAGGGGCACGATGCCCGGCGCCATAATGATGAGGGCGATCCAGTAGGACATGGCGTTGGCCTCGCCGCCCAGCAGCAGGATGAAGTCCTGACCGAAGGCAATAAAGCCGGTCAGCACGAAGGACAGCAGCACGAACTGCAGCCGCCCGATGCGGATGAACAGGGGGGACAGCTCCTTCCCGCCGGCCCCCTCGGCGTGGAGGCGGGTCACATGGGGGAGGAACACCCCGCTGACGGCGGTGGAGAGCTGCTGGAAATAGCCGTTGAACTGTACGCCCACGGTGTACACCGTCACCGCAGCCGAGCCGCACACCGCCCCCAGGATGAACTTGTCCGTGCTGGCGTAGAGCTGGTCGATGAGGATGTTCAGGAACACGAAGAAGGAGAAGGAGAAGATGCTGCGCAGCATGGGCTTCTCCGGCCGGCCGAATCGGATACGCACCTTCATGGGGCCCAGGCAGTACCACACCATGAACAGCTTGGTGGCAATGGACGCCGCCGTGGTCACCGCGGCCATGGCCACCGATTTATAGCCCTGCATCAGCACGATGAGGATTCCGCCGTAGGTCAGGACCGTGTTGGCGATGGCTACCACTTTGCCCGTGACGAACCGCTCGTAGGCGGTGATCAGGGAGGAGAACACGCTCAGGGGGAAGGACACCGCCAGGTTGACGATGAGGATGGACAGCACCCGCTTCAGGGTGGCAAGCTCGGCCTGGGTGAAGCTGGCGCCGAACAGCACCGGCAAGAAGAAGTTGGACAGGGCCAGCCCGATGACCAGGGCCAGCACGCCCACCGCCAGATACATCTCCAGAAAGATACCGCTGCACCGCTCCGCCTGCCGGAGCTGACCCTCCGCCCGGTACTTCACATGGAAGCGCACCAGGGTCTGTCCAAACCCCAGATCCAGCATGGTCAGGAAGGAGATCACCGCCGTGGCCACGGAGTAGACGCCGTATTCGCTCTGCCCCAGGAAGCGCAGCATGATGGGCGTGTAGACCACGCCCACCAGTATGTTGATTCCCCACTGGACGTAGGCCAGCAGCGTCCCGGCGCGTTTCTGATCCTTCATAGGTCCTCCTGAACATCCGCCATAGAAAATTGCCCGAGGGTAAAATAAAATTCCAGTATAATTATAGATGCGCCGCCCCCCACTGTCAAGCCGTTGGCGAATGGTGTCTTTTCCCGCCGGAGCCCGGCGGAGGGGGAATTTTCTCTTGCGGGCCGCCGGGGGGAACGGTATAATATGACATCATATCCGCCGGACAGGGCCGCCTCAAAGGCCGGCCGCCGGCCGTTTTTCAGAGGTGATCGTTGTGAGAGATACCACATTGAGGGCCGTCACCGCCCTGCGGGGGCAGCTGTACGCCTGCCCCGAGATCTCCGGACAGGAGGTGCAGACCAAAGCCATGCTTCAGGACTTCCTGCGCCGCCATACCACGCTGGAGCTGCGCCCCTGCGGCGACGGCTTTTACGCCGCCCACCGGGAGCCCGCCGGCACAAAGCCGGCCATCGCCCTTCGGGCGGACTACGACGCCCTGGCCCTGCCGGAGGGCGGCGCCGCCCACCTGTGCGGCCACGACGGACACGCCGCGGCCCTGTGCGGCGCGGCGCTGGAGCTGGAGGGCCGCACCGTGGGCCGGGACGTGTTCCTGCTGTTCCAGCCCGCCGAGGAGACCGGCGCCGGCGCCGCCCCCTGCTGCGACCTGTTCCGGCAGGAGGAGGTGGCCGAGATCTACGGCGCCCACAACCTGCCCGGAGTGCCCCTGGGCCGGGTGACCACCCGCCCCGGCACCTTCGCCTGCGCCTCCTGCGGGATCACCCTGCGCTTTCAGGGCGCGGCCACCCACGCGGCCTACCCGGAGAACGGCCTCTCCCCCGCCGGGGCCGTGGGCAAGCTGCTGTGCGACCTGCCCGAGCTGGCCCAGCCCGGGCGCTACACCGCCATGGTCCTCTGCACCGTCATCGGTGTGCAGATGGGCGAGAAGGCCTTCGGCGCCGCCGCGGCCGAGGGGGAGGTCTGGCTGACCCTCCGCTCCGAGCGCACCCGGGACCTGCAGGCGCTGAAGGAGGCGGTGCTGGACCGGGCCGGGGAGCTGGCCCGGGCGGACGGCCTGGGCTTCAGCTGGAGCGAGCAGGACGTCTTCCCCGCCACTGAAAACGACCCCGCCTGCGCCGAAAAGGTGCTGCGCCTGTGCTCCGGCGAGCCTCTGGCCGTTCCCATGCGGTGGAGCGAGGACTTCGGCCACTATCTCCAGCACTGCCCCGGCGCCTTTTTCGGCATCGGCGCCGGCGAGGACTGCCCCGCGCTGCACACATCGGGCTACCAGTACCCGGACGCCCTGCTCGCCCCCACGGCGGAGGCCTTCCTGCAGCTCATCTCCGGCTGACCGCCGCCCCCGCGGACGCCTTTCCCCCGCCCCGCATAAGATGGGCGTGAGGTGATCTTATGCGAATTCCCCTGGGGCGGCCGGAGGCTGCGGCCTGCCTGACCGGCGGGCCGGAGGCCCCGGAACTGAGCGGCTCGGTATACTTCTATTCCACCCCGGGCGGCGTGCTGGTGGCGGCAGACATCCGGGGCCTGCCCCGGTCCGACGCCTGCCGGTTCTTCGCCTTCCACATCCATGAGGGCGGCGACTGCGGCGGGGAGGGCTTTGCCCACACCGGCGGCCACTTCAACCCCACCGGCGCGGACCACCCGGAGCACGCCGGGGACCTGCCGCCCCTGCTGGGCTGCGGCGGCCGGGCCTTTCTGGCCGCTCTCACCGACCAGTTCCGGGTGCGGGACATTCTGGGCCGCACCGTGGTCATCCACAGCCATTCCGACGACTTTCACACCCAGCCCTCGGGCAACGCCGGGAGCAAGATCGCCTGCGGCGTCATCCGCCGGGTGTGATTTGTTCCGCGCCGCGAAAAAAACCGCGTCCCCGTTTCAACTCCGGGGACGCGGTTTCAAACTCATTTGCCTTCCGATCAGTCGGTCACATAGGGCAGCAGGGCCACGTGACGGGCGCGCTTGATGGCGTCGGTCAGCTGGCGCTGATGCATGGCGCAGGTGCCGGTGGTGCGGCGGGGCAGGATCTTGGAGCGCTCGGACAGGTACCGCTTCAGCTTGGCGGTGTCCTTGTAGTCGATGTGCTCCACCTTGTCCACGCAGAAGGCGCAGACCTTGCGGCGCTTGCGGGTGCCGCGGGGCTTCACATTATCCATAGCCATAATGGCAGACCTCCTTATATAAATTAGTGCCTTTCCGCTGACTTGGGGTCAAGTCCGCTCAGAACGGCAAATCGCCATCGTCGTCGGACAGCTCGGCGAACTGGTCGCCGGAGGGCATGCCGTAATCGACGGAGGCCGGGGCGGCGGGACGGCTGAAGCTGCCGCCGCTGTCGCCGTCACGCTTGGAGTCGCCGAAATACACATTGTCGGCCACAACTTCAGCGGAGCGGCGCTTGCCGCCGTCACGGTCCGTCCAGTCGCGGATCTGCAGGCGGCCCTCCACCACGGCCATGCGGCCCTTGGTGAAGTACTTGGACACGAACTCGGCGGTGCTGCGCCAGGCCACGACGTCGATGAAATCGGTGGCCCGCTCGCCGCCGTCGCGGCTCTTGAAATCCCGGTCCACCGCCAGCGTGAAGGAGGCCACTGCGGTCCCCTGCTGGGTGTGGCGGAGCTCGGGGTCACGGGTCAGACGGCCCATGAGAATGATGCGGTTGAGCATGCTGCGACCCCTCCTCAGTCTTCCTTGCTGACGATGATGGAGCGCATGACGCCGGTGTTGATCCGCATCAGACGGTCCAGCTCAGCGGGGAAAGCGGGGTCGGCGGTGAAGGTCATCAGGACGTAGTAGCCCTCATCCAGGTCGTTGATGAGATAGGCCAGCTTGCGCTTGCCCCACTCATCCACCTCGGTGACGGTGCCGCGGCTCTCAGCCAGCTCCTTGAACTTGGCCACCAGCGCGGCGGTCTCCTCCTCACCCAGGGTGGGGTTGATGACATAGAGCACCTCGTAATTACCGGAAACTTTTGCCATAACATTTGCACCTCCTTATGGACATATGGCCTCCGGACATCGGCCGGAGGCAAGGATGATTGCCTGCGCGCATAATAAGGCAGGCTAAATCATTATACCTGAACTTTTGATTTTGTCAAGGGATCAATAATTTTATTTTGCTTTTTTCCTCATGTCGTGTTATCATAGTGGAAACGATTCCGGGGGTGTGGTACAATGGGGCAGGAGGAGCTGGACCGGCTGCTGGCCCTGGTGGTGGGCCAGGCCCGCGTCCTGGGCATCCCGGTCAGCCCGCACATCCAGCCCCACGTGGTCATCAACCGCCGGGCCCGCACCCGCCTGGGCTGCTGCCGCTCCGCTCCGGAGGGGCACACCGTGGAGCTGTCCGCCGCCCTGCTGGAGGCGGATGAGCGGGCGGTGTGCCAGGTACTGGCCCACGAGGTCCTCCACACCTGCCCCGGCTGCGCCAACCACGGGCCCCGGTGGCGGCGGTGGGCCGCCCTCATGTCGGAGCGGTACGGCTACCGCATCCGCCGCACCGACAGCTTTGAGGCCCTGGGCCTGCCCGACAGCCGGCCCGCGCGCTACCTGGTGGTGTGCCGCGCCTGCGGCAGGACCATTTCCCGGATGAAGCGCTCCCCCCTGGTGGAGCACCCCGAGCGCTACCGCTGCCGGTGCGGCGGCAGCCTCTATGTGACGATCCCCGAGACATCCCAAGACGATCAAAGGTGAAAGGTGGCTTTTTTATGCGACGCGCCGGTATCCTCCTCCCCGTCTTTTCCCTCCCCTCTCCCTACGGCATCGGCACCATGGGCCAAGCGGCCCGGGACTTTGTGGACTTCCTGGCCGACGCCGGGCAGTCCTGCTGGCAGGTGCTCCCCGTGGGCCCCACCAGCTACGGCGACTCCCCCTACCAGTCCTTCTCCTCCTTCGCCGGCAACCCCTATTTCATCGACCTGGACACCCTGGCCGAGGACGGGCTGCTGGAGCGGCAGGAGTTTGAGAATCTGGACTGGGGCGGCCCCGGCCGGGTGGACTACGGCCTGCTCTATCAGCGCCGCTACCCGGTGCTGCGGCAGGCCTGCCGGCGGCTGCTGGCGGACCCCCCGGAGGAATATTCCGCCTTTTTACGGGAAAACTCCTTCTGGTTGGAGAATTATTCCCTGTACATGGCCCTGAAGGACAGCCACGGCGGCCGCCCCTGGATCCAGTGGCCCGACGGCCAGCGCCGCCGGGACCCCGACGCCCTGGCGACGGCCCGGGTTGAGCTGGCGGAGGGCGTGGCCTTCTGGCAGGCGGTGCAGTTCCTGTTCTACCGCCAGTGGGACGCCCTGCGGGACTACGCCCACGGCAAGGGCATCTCCATCATCGGAGACGTGCCCATCTACGTTCCCATGGACAGCGCCGACGTGTGGGCCGATCCCCAGCTGTTCCAGGTGGACGAGGACCTGATCCCCACGGGGGTGGCCGGCTGCCCGCCGGATGCCTTCTCCGCCGACGGACAGCTGTGGGGCAACCCCCTGTTCGACTGGGAGAAGATGCGGGAGGACGGCTACGCCTGGTGGATGCGGCGCATCGCCTTCCAGTTCCGCATCTGCGACATTCTGCGCATCGACCACTTCCGGGGCTTTGAGGCCTACTACGCCATCCCCTATGGGGCTGACACCGCCCGTAACGGCCAGTGGCGGCCCGGCCCCGGCAAAGACTTTTTCCGCGTCCTCAACGAGACCCTTGGGCCCCGGGAGATCATCGCGGAGGACCTGGGCTTCCTCACCGACTCGGTGCGGGAGCTGCTGGCCTTCACCGGCTACCCCGGCATGAAGGTGCTGGAGTTCGCCTTTGACAGCCGGGACGGGGACAGCAGCTACCTGCCCTACCGCTACCCCACCAACTGCGTGGTGTACGCCGGAACCCACGACAACGAGCCGGTCATGGCCTGGTTGGACGCCCTGCCGCCGGAGGACCTGGCCTACGCCTCCTCCTACATGCGGCTGAACGAGGCCGAGGGCCGCAACTGGGGCGTGGCCCGCACCGCCTGGGCCAGCGCCGGCGACCTGGCGGTCATTCAGGCCCAGGATGTGCTGGGTCTGGGTATGGAGGCCCGGATCAACGCCCCCTCCACCCTGGGCGGCAACTGGCAGTGGCGGCTGCTCCCCGGCCAGCTCACCCCGGAACTGGCCGCCAAGCTGCGCCGGGACATGGCGGTCTACGGCCGCCTGCCCGACCGGGTATCCCCATAACAGGCGCTCCCCCGACGACATAGAGACAGAAAGAAAGATCGACCCGGCTGCGGCACAGCCCCCGGGAAAAGGAGTTATGATATGGACATCAAAAACCGTTTGCAGGAGATCACGGACCAGCGCTTCGGCCACTCCATCGCCGACTGCACCAACGAGGAGCTCTACCACGCCCTGCTGCAGCTGACCCAGGAGCTGTCCGCCGGTCTCCCCGCCCCCGAGGGCGACCGAAAGCTGTACTACTTCTCCGCCGAGTTCCTCATGGGCAAGCTGCTGTCCAACAACCTGCTGGCCCTTGGGGTCTTTGACCAGGTGAGCCACATCCTGGCCGAGGCGGGCCACAGCCTGTCCGAGGTGGAGGAGGCGGAGCCCGAGCCCTCCCTGGGCAACGGCGGTCTGGGCCGTCTGGCCGCCTGCTTCCTGGATTCCATCGCCGCCCTGGGTCTGAAGGGCGACGGCGTGGGCCTGAACTACCACTACGGCCTGTTCCGCCAGGTGCTGGAGAACAACAAGCAGAAGGAGCTGCCCAACCCCTGGATCGAGAAGGAGAGCTGGCTCATCCCCACCGACACCGTCTTTACCGTCCCCTTCGGCTTCGGCGAGGTGAAAGCCGTGCTGTGGGACATCGCCATCCCCGGCGCCCACTCCGGCGTGGCCAACCGGCTGCACCTGTTCGACACCCAGGCCACCGCTCCCGCCCCCACCGACGGCATCAGCTTTGACAAGACGGACATCGAGCCCCACCTGACCGCCTTCCTCTATCCCGACGACAGCGACGACCAGGGCCGGCTGCTCCGCCTGTACCAGCAGTACTTCATGGTGTCCGCCGGCGCCCAGCTGGTCCTGAAGGAGCTGGAGGAGCGTGGCTACGGCCCCGGGGAGCTGTGCGACCACACGGTCATCCAGATCAACGACACCCACCCCTCCCTCATCATTCCCGAGCTGACCCGGCTGCTGCTGGAAAAGGGGCTGAGCATGGACCAGGCCCTCCACCAGGTGGCCCACGCCTGCGCCTACACCAACCACACCATCCTGGCCGAGGCTCTGGAGAAGTGGCCCATGTCCTTTATCCGCCAGGTGGCGCCCCAGCTGGAGCCCATCCTGCGGGAGCTGGACCGCCGGGCCAAGAGCGTGTTCCCCGACCCCCGGCTGGCCATCATCGACGACGGCGACGTGGTCCACATGGCCCACATGGACATCCACTACGGCTACTCGGTGAACGGCGTGGCCGCCCTGCACACCGAGATCCTGATGCACAACGCCCTGAAGCCCTTCGCCGATGTGTACCACTATAAGTTCAACAACAAGACCAACGGCATCACCTTCCGCCGCTGGCTGGAGGCCTGCAACCCCCGTCTGGCCTACCTGCTGGACGAGTGCGTGGGCACCCAGTGGCGGCAGGACCCCTCCCGGCTGGAGGGCCTGATCAATTTCGCCGGCGACGGCCAGGTGCTGGCCCGGGTCATGGAGATCAAGCGGGCCAACAAGATCGACCTGAGCAACACCTTCAGCCGCATGGGCGTGTCGGTGGACCCCAACTCGGTCTACGACATCCAGATCAAGCGCCTGCACGAGTACAAGCGCCAGCAGATGAACGCCCTGTATATCATCCAGAAATATCTGGAGATCAAGGAGGGCCGCTTCCCCTCCCGGCCCATCACCGTCATCTTCGGCGCCAAGGCCGCCCCGGCCTACACCATGGCCAAGCACATCATCCACCTGATCCTGTGCCTGCGCCAGCTCATTGAGAACGACCCCATCGTCCGCCCCTGGCTGCGGGTGGTCATGGTGGAGAACTACAACGTCAGCTGGGCCGAGCAGCTCATTCCCGCCTGCGACATCTCCGAGCAGATCTCCCTGGCCTCCAAGGAGGCCAGCGGCACCGGCAACATGAAGTTCATGGCCAACGGTGCCGTCACCCTGGGCACCATGGACGGCGCCAATGTGGAGATCGCCCAGCTGGTGGGCAGCGAGAACATCTACACCTTCGGCGCCTCCTCCAACCATGTCATCGAGCTGTACGCAAACCACGGCTACAACGCCGAGGACTACTACTGCTATCCGCCCATCCGCCGCCTGGTGGACTTCATCATCTCCCCCACCATGCTCTCCATCGGCGATGAGAACTCCCTGCGGGCCCTGTGGTACGACCTGAAGACCAAGGACTGGTTCAAGGCCCTGCTGGATGTGGAGGGCTATATCCAGGTCCGGGACCAGGCCGTCTTCGACTACGGCAACCGCTCCGCCTGGGCCAAGAAGATGCTCATCAACACCGCCAAGAGCGGCTACTTCTCCAGCGACCGCACCATCTCCCAGTACAACCGGGACATCTGGCACCTGAAATGACCGAAAAACAGGTCCGCCTGCCGCTTTCTTCTTGAAACGGCAGGCGGATTTTGTTATACTGTGAAAAATGAACGCGCAGGAGGGGTCTTTATGCTCAACGTCGACCATATCAGCGTCATGAACCTGGAAAACGCCATGCGGGGCGCCCGCAATCCCCTGAACAGCTGGGCCCGGGGTGACAGCGCCTACGACAGCGAGGGGAATTATATTCTGGGGGAGAACGACCTGTCCCTGGCCACCCGGCTGTGCTCCGCCGGCAGCGACCACCGGAAATTCATCCGGCAGATTCTGGTGTCCATGGACATCACCGCCCCCCTGTACTGGTGGAAGGAGTTCGACACCTACAAGGTGGGCACCGTGGCCAACTCCACCTCCACCATGCACAAGATCCACGCCAAGCCCTTTGAGCTGGCCGACTTCTCCACCGACCACATGACCGCCCCCTCCCTGGCGGAGTTTGAGAAGTACATCGGCTATCTGGAGACCGTGCGTCTGCGCTACATGGAGGGCAAGGACAAGGCCCACTGGTACGACATGATCCAGCTGCTCCCCACCAGCTACAACCAGATGCGCACCGTCACCCTGAACTACGAAGTGCTGGCCAACATCTACTACGCCCGCCGGGGCCACAAGCTGGACGAGTGGCACACCCTGTGCGATGTCATTCTGACCCTCCCCTACGCCAGAGAACTCATCGGTGCCTGCGGCGGGGAGACACTGTAAGATAACAACACGGGCCCGTTGCAGAATGAAAGTTCTGCAGCGGGCCCTATTTTCATATCCAGCAG
>JBJEYO010000018.1:0-3927 GCA_051886935.1 Candidatus Enterenecus sp.
CGTTGGAGATGGGCACGGCGCCGTTGGAGTCGTCCATCTGGGTCCAGTTGTAGGGGGCGTAGGCGCACTCCATGCCGACGGTGAACACGCCGTCCTCCAGGCCGGGGATGGAGCTGGTGTCCACACCGGTCAGATCCTCCACGGGGGGGATGGTGACCTGGCTGCCGGGGGCGGCGGAATTGCCGCCGGAGGGGTTGCTGGAGCTGCTGCCGCAGGCGCACAGGGCCAGGGCGAGAACAGCGGCGGTGAGCAGGGCGATGATTCTTCTCTTCATGTTGGTTTCCTCATTTCCTTGTTTTGATTTTTTCCCCGCTCCGGGGAAAAGAAAAGACCATGAACCGCAGATGCGATCATGGCCAGCGAATGCTTCCGACAAGGAAATGTCGTCTCCGCCATGATAGCGCTCCACACGGAAGTGTGACAGTCCGCCGGGTATTCCCCGGCGACCCAGGTACGCCGAGCCGGACCAGCTCTGCGCCCTTCGGCGGCGACGCCTTTCGCCGGAAGCAGTTGTCCGTGCCTCCCGGGTACTTTTCGTAGCCGCGCCTCTATCATTGGTTCAGTTTGGGGCAATTATAGGACGATTTCCCGCCGCTGTCAATACATTAAAGTGAATTTTTATGCAGCCGGGGCGCATTTTTTTGGTGCCGGGGCGGTTTTGCGGGAAAAAGACCCGGCGGGAAACAGGCTCCCGCCGGGTCTTGATCGCGCTTCTTGTAACGGTGCAGGGGAAGGCCTTGGCCCGACGCTCACAGTCGGGCGGGCTGGCCCTTGCGGAAGTAGTCCCTGGTGATGGCGGCCACGGTGCCGGAGAGCAGCAACAGGGCGATGAGGTTGGGAATGGCCATCAGGCCGTTGAGGGTGTCGGAGATGCTCCACATCAGCTCGCCGGAGCCGGTGGCGCCCACGACGCACACCAGAATGAAGACCAGCTTGTAGATCAGGTTGACCGCCTTGTTGTCGCGGGACAGGTAGCCCCAGCAGCGCTCACCGTAGTAGCTCCAGCTCAGGATGGTGGACAGGGCGAAGAAGACCAGACTGACCTGGATGACGATGCCGCCGATGCTGCCGGGCAGGATGGAGTTGAAAGCGGCGGCGGTGGCGGCGCCCTTGGAGGCGAAAGCGCCCAGCCCGCCCTCGGTGTCCAGCACGCCGGACAGAATCACGGCCAGGGCGGTGATGGTGCAGATGACGATGGTGTCGATAAAGACCTCGAACACGCCCCACATGGCCTGCTCGGCGGGCTCGTCGGTGGAGGAGGCGGCGTGGGCGATGGGGGCGGAGCCCAGGCCGGCCTCGTTGGAGAACACGCCGCGGGCGAACCCGTTTTTCATGGCCAGCATAATGGCGTAGCCGAAGATGCCGCTGCCCACGGAGCGCAGGCTGAAGGCATTGCTGAAGATGGCGCCGAAGGCCGCGGGAAGCCGGGGGATGCTGACAGCGATCAGGATCAGACCGGCCAGGATGTAGAAGATAGCCATGAAGGGGACCAGATAGGAGGTCACCTGGCCGATGCGCTTGACGCCGCCTAGAATGACGATGGCCACCACAACGGCCAGCGCGATGCCCACGATCAGATTGACCGTTTTGACCTGCTGCTCGCCGGAGGCACCGGTGAGGCCCACAATGGCGCCGGCGATCTCGTTGGACTGGGAGATGTTGCCGATGCCGAAGGAGGCCAGACCGCCCAGGATGGCGAAAATCACCGCCAGCCACTTCCAGTGCGTGCCCAGACCCTTTTCGATATAGTACATGGGGCCGCCCTTGTAGATGCCCTTTTCATCGGTGACGCGGTACTTGACGGCCAGCGCGATCTCGGCGTATTTGGTGCACATACCGAAGCAGGCGGACACCCACATCCAGAACACGGCGCCGGGGCCGCCCATAAAGAGCGCGCCGGTGACGCCGGCGATGTTTCCGGTGCCCACGGTGCCCGCCAGGGCGGTAGTCACCGCCTGGAAGGGGGACAGGTTACCGCCGTGGTCCTTGTTCTTCTTGCGAAACAGGGAACCCACGGTGTTTTTCATAATGTAGCCGAATTTGGTGACCTGAATGCAGTGGGTGCGGATGGTCAGGTACACGCCGGTGCCCACCAGCAGGACCAGCATGACAGGTCCCCATGCAAAGTCGTAGAGCTTGCCGTTGATCAGCTTCACCCAGGCCAGAAATTCATCCATTTTTCAGCACTCCCTTGTGTTGAGGTTTGCAGTCAGACCGGGCGTGAGAGACCGGCTGTTCTCCTATGAAAGACATAATAACGCCCGTGACGGACAGTGTCAATACAGTAAAGAAACAAAGCGTGAAAAAATGAGGGGGGAACAGGTGGGCGGAATCCACAAAACGGGGGGGACCGGCCGCGCGTGCGGCCGGTCCCAGTTGTCATCTATTCTGCGGGGAGGGCGGCTAACAGTGCGGGAAGGTCCAGCTGTGCCAGCCCCTGGGCAAATATCTCGGGAGTGCATTTGAGGGGAGAGGTATCCCCCGAGAAAAAGAGAATGCCGTCTGCGGTCAGCTCCATGGAGGTATAAAAGCGGACATTGACCCATCTTGTGCCGTCGGTCACATCCGCCATGTAGAAGCTGCCGTCCAAATCCGGCGCGGAGATGACCAGATCGGAGTACGCCTGCGGCAGCAGAGCGGCCAAAGCGGGAGGGGTCTCCGCCACCGACAGGGCGGAGGATGCCGCGTCGGTGGACAGGGCCACGGCCGCCACCATGGAGGGGAGCTGATAATAGGCGGTGGCGGCTCCGTCCAGCTCAATTTCAAAAGATTGGCGCTGAAGATCCGCGGTGTCGGGCAGAATCAGGGTGTCATCGTCATGGGCATGAACCAGCACCAATTGGGCCTGGCCAGGGGAGACGGGGAGGGAGCAGGAGACGGAGAGGCCGCCGCAGCCGGACAAAAGGAACAGGGCGGCGAGGAGCGGCAGAAAAAGCTGCCGGGTCCGACGGAGTTTCATAGGACACTCCTTTCTTTGATCCGGGTGTTGTTTATACAATCTATAAAAATATTGTATAAACAAATGGGCGGACTGTCAAGGGCGGCGGGAGCGGCCGTCCCGGCGAGGCCTTCCCTTACGCGCTGCCCGTTCTGCTTGCTGCGCTCCGCGTTCGCCCCCGGCGGGGGGAAAACCTCGGCGCGGCGGCGGAAAGTTTTGCGTGGGCAGAGTTTTATTCACAAATTCCTCTTTTTTCTCCCGCTGGGATATGTTATACTATATCAGTTAAATTGGGTTTATATACTCACTATGCTTTCGAGAAAGGACACAGAAACTATGGGTCTGTTTTCAAAAATGTTCGGCACCCGCTCCGAGCGGGAGGTCAAGGCCATCAACCCCATTGTGGACAAGATCGAGGCGCTGGAGGAGGAGTACAAGGCTCTCTCCGACCAGCAGCTCCGGGCCAAGACCGATGAGTTCAGGGCCCGCCTGGCCCAGGGGGAGACCCTGGACGACATCCTGCCCGAGGCCTTTGCCACCTGCCGGGAGGCGGCGGACCGGGTGCTGGGTATGCGCCCCTACCGGGTGCAGCTCATCGGCGGCATCATCCTGCACCAGGGCCGCATCGCCGAGATGAAGACCGGCGAGGGCAAGACCCTGGTGGCCACCCTGCCCGCCTACCTGAACGGCCTGGCCGGCAAGGGCGTTCACATCGTCACCGTCAACGACTACCTGGCCAAGCGCGACTCCGAGTGGATGGGCAAGGTCTACAAGTTCCTGGGCCTGACCGTGGGCCTGGTGATTCACGGCACCAACAAGGAGGAGAAAAAGCAGGCCTACGCCGCCGACATCACCTACGGCACCAACAACGAGTTCGGCTTCGACTACCTGCGGGACAACATGGCCATCTACGCCAGCGAGCTGGTGCAGCGGGGCCACGCCTTCGCCATCGTGGACGAGGTGGACTCCATCCTCATCGACGAGGCCCG
>JBJEYO010000019.1:0-3906 GCA_051886935.1 Candidatus Enterenecus sp.
GCATCGGCCAGATCGGCAAGAGCTTCCGCAACGAGATCACCCCGGGCAACTTCATTTTCCGCGTGCGCGAGTTCGAGCAGATGGAGCTGGAGTTCTTCTGCCAGCCGGGCACCGACCTGGAGTGGTTCCAGTACTGGCGCAACTTCTGCCATGAGTGGCTGCTGGGCATCGGCCTGAAGGACGAGAACCTGCGTCTGCGGGACCACGACCCCGAGGAGCTGTGCTTCTACTCCAAGGCCACCACCGACTTCGAGTTCCTGTTCCCCTTCGGCTGGGGCGAGCTGTGGGGCGTGGCCGACCGCACCGACTACGACCTGACTCAGCACCAGAACACCTCCGGCAAGGACCTGACCTACTTCGACCAGGAGAAGAACGAGCACTATATCCCCTACGTCATCGAGCCCTCTCTGGGCGTGGAGCGGTCTGTGCTGGCCGTGCTGTGCGACGCCTATGACGAGGAAGTGGTGGACGCGGCCAAGAACGATGTGCGCACCGTGCTGCGCCTCCACCCCGCCCTGGCTCCCTTCAAGGCCGCCGTGCTGCCCCTGAGCAAGAAGCTCTCCGACAAGGCCCGGGAGATCCAGACCGAGCTGAGCAAATACTTCATGGTGGACTTCGACGATACCGGCTCCATCGGCAAGCGCTACCGCCGCGAGGACGAGATCGGCACTCCCTACTGCATCACCGTGGACTTTGCTACCGTGGGCGATGAGAACAGCCCCGCTGACAACGCCGTCACCATCCGTGACCGCGACACCATGGAGCAGGTGCGCGTGCCCATCTCTGAGCTGAAGGCCTGGCTGGACGAAAAGCTGGCCTACTGATCGGAATGAAGAAATTCCTCGGCATTTTCCTGTTTCAAAAGCGCCCCGGGGAGGAGCTGTCCCGGGGCAGGAAGGGACTCTTTTGGGCGTGGAACTGGGTGCTGCTGATGGGCGCCGCCCTTGTGCTGGGCCTGGTGTCCCTGACCCTGGCCATCGGCAGCCGTGAGTGGCTCATCTTCTGCGACATTCTGGGGAAGCCCGGCCTGCTGATCCTGAATCTGCTGCCGCCCGTGGTGCTGGCGGCGCTGCTCTATGGCCTCACCGGGCGGAGCTGGCTGGCCTATCTCATCACCGCCGTCCCGGTGGCGGCGCTGTCCATCGGCAACTTCTACAAGCTGGCCTTCCGGGACGACCCGGTGGTGGCCGCCGATCTGCTCATTCTGGGCGAGGCGGGCAAGATGGCCGGCCAGTACAGGCTGTTTTACGCGGACAAGGTTCTCCTGATGATCCTGGCGGCGGCGGTGAGTACCGTGCTGCTGGCCCTGTTTGCCCGGGGCCGGATGAGGGGCTGGAAAAGCCGCCTGGCCGTGACCGCGGTGGCCCTGGCCGCCGCCGGCGCGCTGGTGCCCGTCTACAACAGCGACAAGATCTACAGCGCCAACTCCAATACAGAGCACATCCAGATCTGGTCCGCCACCCAGCAGTATTTGTCCCGGGGCCTGCTCTATCCCTTCCTCCACAGCGTCAAGGATGCGGTGACCACACCGCCGAAGGGCTATTCCCAGAAGGAAGTGAACGCCCTGCTGGCGCAATATGAGGACGCCGACATCCCGGAGGAGCAGAAGGTCAACATCGTGGGCATCATGCTGGAGGCCTTCGCGGATTTCTCCGGCTATGACCAGATCGAGATCGCCCCGGCGGTCTACGAATACTACCATGAGCTGGAGGCGGAGAGCTACACCGGCAATCTGGTGACCAACATCTTCGCCGGCGGCACCATCAACAGCGAGCGGGCCTTCCTCAGCGGCATCTCCTCCGGCGACCACAACTACCGCACCAGCACCTCCTCCTATGTGTGGTATCTGAGGAGCCAGGGCTACCGGACCTCCGGCGACCACCCCTGCTACGAGTGGTTCTACAACCGGCCCAACATCAACGAGTACCTGGGCTTTGAGCAGTACCGCTTCGCCAATTATTACAGCCAGTTCTGCGAGGGCGGCGTGGCCTATGACTATATTTTCATGCCCCAGCTGACGCAGAGCGTCCTGGAGCAGATGGAGTCTGACCAGCCCCTGTTCTCCTTCTCCGTGTCCTATCAGGGCCACGGGCCGTACAGCGGCGAGACCTGCCGCTGGGGCGAGGTGGACGACTTTGTGGGCAACTATGAGCTGGACCAGGCGTCCCGCACCATCCTGGCCAACTACTTCGGCTCGGTGCAGGACACCCAGGCCCACCTGAAGGAGCTGGTGGACGCCCTGCGGGAGTGCGGGGAGCCGGTGGTGCTGGTCCTGTTCGGCGACCACAAGCCCTGGCTGGGCAACGGCGCGTCGGTCTACTCCGCCCTGGGCATCGACCTGAGCGGTCAGGACAAGGAGAGCTATTACAACTACTGGTCCACCCGCTATCTCATCTGGGCCAACGATGCGGCGAAAGAGGCGCTGGGCAACGACTTTACGGGCACCGGCCCCGATGTGTCCCCCTGCTTCCTGATGAATGTGCTGTTCGACCAGTGCGGCTGGGCGGGGGACGCCTATATGCAGGCGGTGTACGACTGCTGGCAGGCCCTGCCCGTCATCAGCACCACCGGGCGGTATGTCACCGCGGAGGGGGAGCTGACCACCGTTTTGAACGAGGAGCAGCAGCTTCTGGCGGACCGGTTCGCCATGCTGGAATATGACCGGATGAAACATTCTGCCTATTCGGAACTTTTGGGAAAGGAATGATCTCTGTGACCACCAAGGAATTGGCGCTGACCGCCGCCAAGGCGAGGCGGCTGGGGCTGGACATGGTGTACGGGGCGGCCTCTGGCCACATCGGCGGCTCCTTCTCTTCCATGGACATCCTCACCGTGCTCTACCACAATGTGATGCGCATCGACCCCACCGACCCGCAGAAGCCCGACCGTGACCGGTTCGTGCTGTCCAAGGGCCACTGCACTCCCGCTCTCTACCCCACCCTGGCCCTGCGGGGCTACTTCCCCGCGGAGGAGCTGAAGCTGTTCCGCTCTGTGGAGGGCCACATGTCCGGCCACGCCGAGATGCACCATGTGAAGGGCGTGGACATGTCCACCGGCAGTCTGGGCCAGGGCATCTCCGCCGCCGTGGGCATGGCCCTGGCGCTGAAGGGCTCCGGCCCCCGGGTGTACGCCCTCATGGGCGACGGCGAGATCGAGGAGGGCCAGGTCTGGGAGGCCGCCATGGCCGCGGCCAAGTTCAAGCTGGACGACCTGTGCGGCATCGTGGATGTGAACGGCCTGCAGATCGACGGGAAAACCGCCGACGTCATGCCTTCCGAGCCCCTGGACAAGAAGTGGGAGGCCTTCGGCTGGCATGTCATCCAGGTGGACGGCCACGACTACGGGGCCATCCAGGCCGCCTTTGAGGAGGCCGAAACCGTGAAGGGCCAGCCCACCGTGATTCTGGCCCGGACAGTCAAGGGCAAGGGCGTGTCCTTCATGGAGAACAACGCCGGCTGGCACGGTAAAGCGCCCAACGCCGAGCAGTATGAGCAGGCCAAGGCCGAGCTGGACGCCCGGATCGCCGAACTGGAGGTGCAGTAATATGGAGAAGATCGCCACCCGCGCCGCCTACGGCGAGGCCCTGGCCGCCCTGGCCGGGGAGTATCCCGAGCTGGTGGTCCTGGACGCCGACCTGTCCGGCTCCACTATGAGCAAGAAATTCGCCGACGTCTGCCCCGAGCGGTTCTACAACATCGGCATCGCCGAGGCCAATATGACGGGCATCGCCGCCGGTCTGGCCGCCTGCGGCAAGAAGCCTTTTATCAACTCCTTCGCCATGTTCGCCGCCGGCCGGGCCTGGGAGCAGGTGCGCAACTCCGTCGCCTACCCCCGGTTGAATGTGAAGGTCATCGGCTCCCACGGCGGCCTGTCCGTGGGCGAGGACGGCGCCACCCACCAGTGCAT
>JBJEYO010000020.1:0-20759 GCA_051886935.1 Candidatus Enterenecus sp.
GCGCAAAAGCCCCCCATTCTCAATTGCTGAGAATGGGGGTTCTTCGACAGTCTGACGGGGCCGCCGCGAGAGGCGGCGGCCCCGTATTTTTTCATCTCCAGCGGGTATTCCGGGAAAAACACTTGACCTTCCACCCAATGGAAGGTATATCCTGATATTACCCAACGAGAAAAGGAGACGGTACCATGCTGAATATCGAGCATCTGACAAAGACCTTTGGGGAGAAGAAGGCGGTGGATGACCTGTCCCTGCACATCCTGCCCGGGGAGATCTACGGCTTCATCGGCCACAACGGGGCGGGCAAGACCACCACCATCAAGGCCTGCTGCGGCATCCTGCGGCAGGACAGTGGTGAAATCTATGTGGACGGCATATCCATGAGGGAGGACCCCCTCCGGTGCAAGTCCAGGTTGGCCTACATTCCGGATAACCCGGACCTGTATGAGTTCATGACCGGCATCCAGTTTCTCAACTTCGTGGCCGACATCTTCGCCGTGGGCGACACGGAGCGCCGGGAGCGCATCCGCCGGTACGCCGACGCCTTTGAGCTGACCGACGACCTGGCCCAGCCGGTGTCGGCCTACTCCCACGGCATGAAGCAGAAGCTGGCCGTCATCTCCGCGCTGATCCACGAGCCGAAGCTCATCATCATGGACGAGCCCTTCGTGGGTCTGGACCCCAAGGCGTCCCACCTGCTGAAGCAGCTGATGCGGGACGTCTGCGACCGGGGCGGCGCCATCTTCTTCTCCACCCATGTGCTGGAGGTGGCGGAGAAGCTGTGCGACAAGGTGGCCATCATCAAAAACGGGCGGCTCATCCGCTCAGGCCCCATGGAGGAGGTCAGGGGCGACGCCTCCCTGGAGACCGTGTTCCTGGAACTGGAGGCGGAGGCATGACGAAGGCGCTGCTGAAAAAACAGCTGATGGAGCTGTTTTCCTTCCTCTGGCGGGACAAGCGGAGAAACCGCTCCCGCACCGGGGCACAGCTGGTGCTGTGGGTGCTGCTGTATGTGGCCGTGTTCGCCATGGTCGCGGGCATGTTCTCCTCCGTGGCCTGGGTCCTCTGCGCCCCGCTGGCGGAGGCCGGCATGGGCTGGCTCTACTTTGCCCTGATGGGGCTCATCGGCGTGGCCCTGGGGGTGTTCGGCAGTGTGTTCAACACCTACGCCAGCCTGTATCAGGCCCGGGACAACGACATGCTGCTGGCCATGCCCGTCAAGCCGGGCCGGCTTCTTCTGGTCCGGCTTACCGGCGTGTACGCCATGGGCCTGCTGTATGAGCTGCTGGTCATGGCGCCCGCGGTGGTCGTCTATTTCATCGCGGCAAGGCCGGGTGTGCTGTCCGCCCTCTTTTCCATGGTCATCGTCCTGGTGCTGTCGGTCTTTGTGCTGACCCTGTCCACGGTGCTGGGCTGGGTGGTGGCGCTGATCAGCGGAAAGGTCCGCCGCAAGAGCCTGATCATCGTGGTGCTCTCCCTGGCCTTTATCGCCGCCTATTATTACCTGTATCTGAAGGCGTATACCATGCTTCAGACCCTCCTGGCCGCGCCGGAGGCCGCCGGAGCCTTTATCCGGGGCCGCCTGTACCCCCTGTACCAGATGGGGCTGGCCGCCGAGGGCGACCCTGTGGCCCTGCTGATCTTCACCGCCATGGTGCTGGCCCTGTTCGCCGTGGTGTACTTGGTGCTGGCGGGGAGCTACACGCGCCTGTCCACCTCGGTGGGCGGCGGGGCGAAAAAGCGGTACCGGGAGCGGTCCGTGAAGGCCGCCTCCGTGGGCGGCGCCCTATTCCGCAAGGAGCTGCGTCGCTTCCTGAGCAGCCCCACCTATATGCTGAACTGCGGCCTGGGAATCGTGATGATGGTGGTGGCGGCGGGCGCCCTGCTCATCAAGGGCGGGGACCTGATGGCCGTGCTGGGCGGACTGATGGGCGGGGAGAGCGGCCTGCTGCCCCTGATGGCCTGCGCCGCCGTGTGCATGATCACCTGCATGAACGATATGACGGCCCCCTCGGTCTCCCTGGAGGGGAAGAACCTGTGGCTGGTCCGGTCTTTTCCGGTGTCCGGCTGGCAGGCTCTGGCGGCCAAGCTGCGGCTGCACCTGACCCTCACCGTTCCCCCGGCGGCGCTGCTGGCAGCGGCTGTGGAGATCGTCCTGCGCCCCTCCGCCGCCTTCACCGTCCTCATACCCGCCGCCGTCCTCCTGTTCGTGTGGTTCATGGCGGAGCTGGGCCTGACGGTCAACCTGCTCGCGCCCAACCTGGACTGGACCAACGAGATCGTCCCCATCAAGCAGAGCATGAGCGTGGCGGTCACCCTGTTCGGCGGCTGGGTGCTGGTGATCGCTTTGGGCGGCCTGTACTGGCTGCTGGCCCGCTTTGTGGCCCCTGTCGTCTACCTGGCCTGCATTTCCGCGGCCCTGCTGGCCGGCTCGCTGGCTCTGCTGGCCTGGCTGAAGCGCCGGGGCGCCGGGATCTTTGAGACGCTGTGACCGGACAGTTCAGAATCGAGGAGCGATGATGATGAAAAAGACACTTGTTTTGACCCGCGGCCTTCGGGATCATCCGGTGAAAGGAGCGAGAGCATGAGAGCAAGCGCGGTGGTCTATACCTCCAACACCGGGTTCACCGCCCGTTATGCCGGCCTGCTGGGCCAGGCGGCGGGGCTGCCGGTATACGCTCTGTCCGACGCGGCGGCATATCTGCCGGCGGGCACGCCCATCCTTTATCTGGGCTGGCTTATGGCCGGCAAGGTGATGGGTTTCCGCAAGGCCGCCGGGCGGTACCGGGTCCTGGCCGTCTGCGGCGTGGGGATGGGGGCCACCGGCTCCCAGATTCAGGACCTGCGGAGGGCCAATCGGCTCCCGGAGGACCTGCCCGTGTTCACCCTGCAGGGCGGTTTCGACATGTCCAGACTGAAGGGCGTTTACAAGCTGATGATGACTATCATGGCCAGGACCGTGGGCAAGGGCCTGGCGGACAAGGCGAACCGCACCCCGGAGGAGGACGACATGCTGGAGCTGCTGACCCGGGGCGGCGACCGGGTCAGCGGGGAGAACCTGGCGGCGGTGCTGGAGTGGTATCAGGGTCGGCAGGATTGAAAAACAGCAAGAATCATCGAGAAAATTTCCCCGGCATCCTGTTAGAATGAGAGACGCACGGAGGTGATGAGATGAAGGAGCTGGTTCTGGCGGTCCAGCGGATGCAGGACTATATTGAGGGCCATCTGTCCGGGGAGATCACCCTCGCCGACCTGGCGGACGTCTCCCTGTTCTCCCCCTGGCACTCCTACCGCCTGTTCCGGCAGTACACCGGCCTGACCCCGGCGGAGTATATCCGCCGGCTGCGGCTGTCCCGCTCGGCCCTGCGGCTGAAGGCGGGGGACTGCCGGGTCATCGACGCGGCCTGCGACCTGGGCTTCGGCAGCGTGGACGGCTATCAGCGGGCCTTCCGGCGTCAGTTCGGCTGCAACCCGGCGGAATATGCCAGGACCAGAGTGCCGCTCCCGCTTTTCATCCCCTACGGCGTCAAATTTCGGGAACTGAGAAAGGATGCTGCGGAAATGAAAGAAGTACAGAGCGTATTTGTTCAGATGATGCACAAGCCCGCCCGGAAGGTGGTCCTGAAGCGGGGCGTGGCCGCCGAGGACTACTTCGCCTACTGCGGCGAGGTGGGCTGCGACGTGTGGGGAATTCTGACCAGCATGGACTCCCTGTGCGGGGAGCCGGTATGCCTGTGGCTGCCGGAGGCCTACCGCAAGCCCAACACCTCCGTCTATGTACAGGGGGTGGAGGCGGAGCCGGACTATGCCGGCCCTGTGCCGGAGGGCTTTGACGTCATCGACCTGCCGGCGGCGGACTACCTGGCCTTCCAGGGGGAGCCCTTCCGGGAGGAGGACTACTGCGGCGCCATCGACGCGGTGCAGCAGGCCATGGAGAAGTATGACCCGGCCCTCATCGGCTGCCAGTGGGACGATTCCAATCCCCGCATTCAGCTGGAGCCCCGGGGCGAGCGGGGCTACGTCGAGCTGCGGCCCGTCCGCCCGCGGTAAGGGCCGCGCAAATCATTCAAAAAAGGGGCGCTCCGCCGGGAGCGCCTCTTTTTGTCCGCTTCACAAGAGGAAAAAGTTGTGATAAAATAGAGAAAAACGAGGAACGGAGCGATTCTGAAATGGCGAGTATCAGGGCGGCGCTGGGAGGCCGGCGCCGCGATGTGGACATGACGGAGGGCAGCATTCTCCGGCACCTGCTCTATTTTTCCCTGCCTCTGCTGGTGGGCAACGTGTTCCAGCAGCTCTACAACATGGTGGACACCTGGGTGGTGGGCAACTATGTCAGCAACGAGGCATTCTCCGCCGTGGGCACCGTGGGGCCCATCATCAACATGCTCATCGGCCTGTTTTCCGGCCTGGCCAGCGGCGCGGGGGCGGTCATCTCCCAGTATTACGGGGCCAAGCGTTTTGACCGGGTGGAGGACACCGTACACACCGCCGCGCTCATGGGCCTGATTTTGTGCGCGGTGTTCACCGGCGTGGGCATCGGTATGACTCCGCTGATGCTGAGCATCATGAAGACCCCGGCCAATGTGCTGCCGGAGGCCACCCGGTACCTGACCATCTACTTCGCCGGCATCACGGGCCTGCTGCTGTACAACATGGGCTCCGCCATCCTACGGGCGGTGGGGGATTCCCAGCGGCCCTTCTACTTCCTGCTGGCGTCCGCCCTCATCAATACCGCGCTGGACCTGCTGTTCGTGCTGAAGTTCGGCATGGGGGTGGAGGGAGTGGCCCTGGCCACCATCATCGCCCAGGGCGTGTCCGCCGTGCTGGTGACAGTGACGCTGATGCGCACCAGCTCCTGCGTGAAGGTGCGCCTGCGGAAGCTGGCCATCCATGTGGATGTGCTGAAAAAGATCTTCCGGGTGGGCATTCCCGCCGCCCTTCAGCTTGCGGTCACGGCCTTTTCCAATGTGTTCGTCCAGTCCTACATCAACTTCTTCGGGGACAACTGCATGTCCGGCTGGACCGCCTACACCAAGGTGGATCAGCTCATGTTCCTGCCCATGCAGTCCCTGGCCCTGGCCGGGACCACCTTTGTGGGTCAGAACCTGGGCTCCGGCCAGCCCGAGCGGGCCCGGAAGGGCGTCAGGACGGCGGTGGCCATGGCCATGGTGTGCACGGTGGTGCTTATGGCGCCGGTGCTCATCTTCGCGCCCCAGCTTGTGGCCTTCTTCAACAGCAAGCCGGAGGTGGTGGAGTACGGCACCCTGCTGCAGCGTCTGCTGAGCCCCTTCTATGTGCTGTGCTGCGTCAACCAGGTCCTGGCCGGCGCCTTGCGGGGCGCGGGCAACAGCCGGGCCCCCATGATCATCATGCTGTCCTCCTTCGTGGTGTTCCGGCAGATCTACCTGTTCATCGTGGCCAATTTCATCAGCAACCAGATCGTCCCCATCGCCATGGGCTATCCCGCCGGCTGGCTGGTGTGCAGCGTGCTCATGTTGGTCTACTACAAAAACGCCCAACTGACCCGCAGCCGCCTGGTGGAGGAGTGAGAAGGGAGCCGGGCAGGGCGAAAATCTTTACGAAAACTTCAAAAACTGCCGGCGTAGAAAGGTTTACGCCGGCAGTTGTTTGTGTTATGCTGGTAAGAGAAAAATCTGCCGAAATCGCGGAAGGGCGGTGAGAGCATGGGACAGGCGCAGTATCAGCAGGACCCGAAGCGGGAGAAAAAGGAGATACCGGAGCCGGAGCAGACTCAGGAGGAGCAGGCGCCCCGGGAGGTGGAGCGGTTCTACCCCACCGCGGAGCGGGGCCTGACCGCGGCTCAGGCCGCCGAGCTGGCCGCCAACGGCTACGCCAACACCCAGGCGGTGTCCAACGCCAAGACCACCGGCCAGATCATCCGGGAGAACACCCTGACTTTCTTCAATCTGGTGTTTGTGGTGCTGGCGGTGCTTCTGGTCCTGGCCGGGGACTTCAAGGACATGGCCTTCCTGGTCATCGCCCTCATCAACTCCCTCATCGGCATTATCCAGCAGCTCCGCTCCCGGGCCACTCTGGAGAAGCTGAACCTGCTGTCCGAGGGCAGGGTGAAGGTGGTGCGGGACGGCCGCCTGGGCACCGTGGCTGTCCACAACCTGGTGCGGGAGGACGTGGTCGAGCTGGGCGCCGGGGATCAGATCCCCGCCGACGGCCCGGTGCTCACCGGCCAGGTGACGGTGAACGAGGCCCTGGTCACCGGCGAGGCCGACCCCATCACCAAGAACCCCGGCGATGAGCTGCTGTCCGGCAGCTTTGTTATCTCCGGCAAATGCCGGGCCCGGATGGACCGGGTGGGGGAGGAGAGCTACGCCTCCCGCCTGGCCCTGGAGGCCAAGGCCGACCGGGGCGCCGCCCGCTCGGGCATGATGAAGTCCCTGGACCGGCTCATCAAGGTCATCGGCTTTGCCCTCGTTCCCATCGGCGTGGCCCTGTTCTGCAACGAGTATCTGGTTCAGGGCAACTCCTTCAGCGTGGCCATCCCCTCCGTAGTGGCCGCCCTCATTGGCATGATTCCGGAGGGCCTGTACCTGCTGACCAGCGTGGCCCTGGCCGTGTCCGTCATGCGCCTGGGCAAGCGGCAGACCCTGGTCCACGAGATGAGCGCCATCGAGACCCTGGCCCGGGTGGATGTGCTGTGTGTGGACAAGACGGGCACTATCACCATGCCCGAGATGTCGGTGCGGGAGGTGGTGTGTCTGAAGGAGGACGTCTGCCCCATGGAGCGGGTGGAGGAGATCTTCAACGCCTTTTACCGCTGTGTGGACGCGGACAACGACACTGCCCGCGCCATGGCGGAGCATTTCGACCAGCCCACCCTGTGGAAAGCCGACCGGGTGATCCCGTTCAGCTCCGCCAACAAGTGGTCCGCCGTCACCTTCAAGATGGGCGGCTCCTATGTGGTGGGAGCCCCGGAGTTCGTGCTGGACGCCGGCTATGACGACATCCGCGCCCAGGTGGAGCCCTTCCAGGCGGAGGGCTGCCGGGTGCTGCTGCTGGGGCGCTGCTCCGCGCCTCCCACGGCCAACTCCCTCATGGGGACGGTGGAGCCGCTGGCCCTGGCGGTGCTGGCCAACCCCGTCCGGCCGGAGGCGGAGGAGACCTTCCAGTATTTCGCCCGGCAGGGCGTGTCCGTCAAGGTCATCTCGGGGGACAACCCGGAGACCGTCTCCCAGGTGGCCCGGCAGGCGGGCATCGAGGGGGCGGAGCGCTGGGTGGATGCCCGGCTGCTCAGCGAGGGGCTGGACTACGCCCAGGCTGTTCGGGATTACACCGTATTCGGCCGGGTGACGCCGGACCAGAAGCGCAAGCTGGTGGAGGCCCTCCAGCGGGACGGCCACACCGTGGCCATGACCGGCGACGGCGTCAACGATGTGCTGGCCCTGAAGGACGCCGACTGCGGCATTGCCATGGCCTCCGGCGCCGAGGCCGCCTGCCAGGTGGCGGAGCTGGTGCTGCTGGACTCCGACTTCTCCGCCCTGCCCAGCGTGGTGGAGGAGGGGCGGCGGGTCATCAACAACATCCAGCGCTCGGCCTCCCTGTACCTGGTGAAGAACATCATGTCCCTGTTCCTGGCCCTCATCACCCTGTTCGCCGGGTTCCCCTATCCCTTCGTGCCCATCCAGCTCACCCTCATCAGCGCCCTGACCATCGGCATCCCCTCCTTCGTGCTGGCCCTGGAGCCCAACCACGAGCTGGTGCGGGGCAACTTCATGCGCAACGTGCTGCGGCGGGCTCTGCCCGGCGGCCTGACCAACATCGTGCTCATCGTGGGCATCGAGCTGTTCACCCTGGCCTTCACCTTTGAGCGGGCCACTCTGTCCACCCTGGCCACGGTGCTCATGGGCTTCGTGGGGCTGCTGGTGCTGTACTATGTGTCCCGTCCCCTGGATTGGAAGCGGTGGGTCCTGCTGATCGCCATGACGGCGGCCATGCTCATCGCGGTGCTGGGCTTCGGCCCCTTCTTCAGCCTGACCGCTCTGGACTTCCAGTCCGCCCTGGTCATCACCGTGTTCCTCCTGCTGGCCCCGTCGGTCATCTTCGTGTTCGAGCGGGGGTTCGAGAAGATCAGCGCCCTGCTGGAGGGGGCCGCCAGCCGGAGAGGTACCTCCCGCCGGAAGCGGCGCAAGTAAACGATAACAGGGGCGCCCGCCCGGCGCCCCTGTTATTTTGAAAAGCTGTTAAAAAAGGCTTGACAAACAAAATCTTTCTGATATAATTACAAAAGCTCAGGAACACAACTTGCATATAGCGGATTAGTGTAATGGTAGCACACCAGACTCTGACTCTGTTTGTGAGGGTTCGAATCCTTCATCCGCTGCCAACGGCCTTCGGTGAAAACCGAAGGCCCTTTTCTTTTGTCCGCAGCCGCCCTGCCGCTGACATGAAAACATCCGCCCCGGACCGAGGTTCGGGGCGGATGTCGTTTTCAGATCAGGCTCTCCGCCAGATCGCAGATGTCGGCGGCGGCGTGGGGGTTGATAAAGGTCCGCTGGCGGCGGATCATCTCCTCCCGGGCGCCGGGCCGCAGCAGCCGCTCACAGGCGGGAATGAGCTCTCCGGAGAGGGAGCCCACCGCCGCGGCCATGCCCCGCTCCTCGAAGAACTGCATGTTGGAGGTCTCGCAGCCCGGGATGGGGGTGATGTGGATGAGGGCGGAGCCGGCCACCGCCGCCTCCGTGGAGGACAGGCCGCCGGGCTTGGTGATGACCAGGTCGCAGGCCCGCATATACTCGGCCATCCGGTCGGTCTGGCCCACTAAAATCAGACCCTCCAGCCGGGCGTCCTGAAGCCGCTGGTACAGGGTGCGGTTGTTGCCGCAGATGGCGATGACCTGGGTGCCGGAGCTGCCGAAGTGGTCCAGGAGCAGGCTGATGGCTGCCTGGAGGTTGCCGGCGCCCATGCTGCCGCCGGACACCAGGATATAACGCCGGCCCTCCTCCAGCCCCAGGGACTCCTTGGCCTGGGCCTGGGTGAGCGGGGCGCTGAAGGCGGCGCGTACCGGGATGCCCAGGGGGCACAGCCGCTCCCGGGGCAGACCCCGGGCGCAGAACTCCCCGCTCAGCTCCCCGGAGGGGATGACGTAGCGGTCGCAGTCGGTCTCCTCGGTGAAGGGGATGCAGGTGTAGTCGGTGGCCACGAAGATCTGCCTGGGGATGTCCAGCCCCCGGCACTTCATGTTGGTCAGAATCTCCGCCGGAAAGAGGTGGGGCATGAACACCACGTCAAAGTGGTGCTGGGAGAGAAACTCCTCCATGGCCCTGGCCATCCTGGCGTTGAGGAAGTAGACCGGGGAGCGGAAGGGCAGCTTCCGGTACAAATCGCCGATGTGGTAGACCGCCCCAAAGGCGTTGGGGGCTTTCTGAGCCACATGAATATAGGTGTTGCTGACGGTGGAGGACAGGCGGTCGCTCTTGATGGAGTAGGGGTCCATCATCCGGGCGCCGTGGCCCCGGCGGAGCAGCTCCTCCAGCAGGGCCGCGCCGGCGGCGTTGTGGCCGCCGCCGGTGCCGCAGGACAGAATCAGCGCTTCCATAGCAGACTTACCCTGGGCCGCTCCCGCTCCTCGGGGCTCAGCCGCAGCCGGACGCAGACGGCGCCGGTGATGACCAGAAAGCCCACGCAGACGGGGGAGGGAAGCTCCAGCAGAAACAGGGCCGCGGCCACGGCCACATAGGTGGCGATGGTGCGGTGATAGTGGGGGGTGATGCGCAGTCCTGCGGAGAAGAAGATGAACACCGCGGCCAGAATGGCGAAGGGCTCCCACATGGGGAACAGGCCCGCCAGGCACCCGAAGGTGACGGCGATGCCCTTGCCGCCGTGGAAATGGTGGTAGACGGGGAAGATGTGGCCCAAGGCCGGGGCGGCCAGGACGGCGGCCGCCCACCAGGAGTCGGCGGGGCAGCCGCGGAAGTAGAGAAAGACGGGGACAAAGCCCTTGAGCAGGTCAAAGACCAGGGTCAGCGCGCCGCACCAGAAGCCGCCCAGCGCGAAGGCGTTGGCGGTGCCGGGGTTCCGGTCCTTGCTGTTCTCCACCACATCCGGCTTGTGCAGCAGCCGGGCAAACAGCCGGGCGTAGAGCACGCTGCCCGACAGGTAGCCCAGCAGGCAGAAAAGAAGTGGACGGGTCATAAAGGCTCCTTTCGTTGCGGAGGGAGATCTCTCCGGAGATGGTCGTTGAAAAAATAGGTAAGGGATAGTATAACGGAAAATCAGGGGAATTGCAACCGTCCATCCGCACAAAAATCACACCGGGCGGCGGAGGGGGAAATTGGCCGTCCGCGGCGGCGAACCCTTGTTTCTCCGGCCAAACTGTGATATACTATTCATTCAAGCAAACCGCTTTGACATACAATGAAGCATATCATTGAATATAAGGAGCGTTCTCATGAAAATCGTAGTTTTGGCCGGCGGCCTGAGCCCGGAGCGCAATGTGTCCCTGTCCAGCGGCAGCAAGGTGTGTCAGACCCTGCGGGACCGGGGCCATCAGGCGGCCTTTGTGGATATGTATCTGGGGACCGGGGAGGCGCCGGAGACCCTGTTTGACGCGCCCATCCCCCCGGAGCTGACCCGGGTGGCCCGGCAGGCCCCCGACCTGGAGGAGCTGAAGGCCCGACGGGGCGGGGACAGCCTGTTCGGCCCCGGCGTGCTGGAGGTGTGCGCCATGGCCGACGTGGTGTTCCTGGCCCTCCACGGTTCCTGCGGCGAGGACGGCCGTGTCCAGGCGGCCCTGGCCCTGCTGGGAATCCCCTTTACCGGTTCCGGCTATCTGGGCAGCGCCATCGCCATGGACAAGGACCTGACCAAGCGCCTGGCGGCCCCCGCCGGTGTGATCACGCCCCGGTGGGAGACAGTGGAGTACACCGGGGCCGACATACCCGGCATCGTGGCGCGGACGGAGCTGCCCTGCGTGGTGAAGCCGGTGGATTCCGGCTCCTCCATCGGCGTGTCCATCGCCCATACCCGAGAGGAGCTGGAGGCGGCCCTGTCCGCCGGCCTGGCCCTGGGCGGACACAGCGTCATCGAGCAGTACATCGCCGGCCGGGAGATCCAGGTGGGCATTCTGGAGGACAAGGCCCTGCCCTCCATTGAGATTATACCCAAGGTGGGCTTTTATGATTACGAGAACAAGTACCAGCCCGGCGCGGCGGAGGAGATCTGCCCGGCTCCCATTCCCCCGGAGTGGGAGGAACGGCTGGGACAGGCGGCTCTGACGGTGTTCCGCACCCTGGGCCTGTCGGTTTACTCCAGAGCGGACTTTATCGTCACCGAGGACGGGACCCCCTGGTTTCTGGAGATCAACACCCTGCCCGGCATGACCCCCACCAGCCTGCTGCCCCAGGAGGCGGCGGCGGTGGGCATCGGCTACGGCGAGCTGTGCGAGCGCATCATCGCCGCCTCGCTGGAGGCCAGAAGGGCCGGCAAGTGACCGAAAGGAGAGACTGACATGGAAGCGATGACCCTGCGCCAGCTGCTGGAGGCCGTGGGCGGCACCCTGCTGGGGGAATACGAGGATCTGGATGCCGTGTTCACGGATGTGTGCACCGACAGCCGCAATATCGCCGCGGGCAGCCTGTTCCTGCCCTTGCAGGGGGAGCGGTTCGATGGCCACGCCTACATCAGCGACGCCCTGGAACAGGGCGCCGTGGGCTGCATCACCGCCCGGGAGCGGGACAGCTATCTGCCGGGCAAATTCTATGTGAAGGTGCGCTCCACCCAGCGGGCCCTGCGGGACCTGGCCCGGTACTATAAGGAGCAGTTCCATATTCCGTTCATCGCGGTGACCGGCTCCGTGGGCAAGACAACCACCAAGGACATGGTGGCGGCGGTGCTGGGCAGCCGGTACAAGGTCCTCAAGACCGAGGGCAACTTCAACAACGACATCGGCCTGCCCCTGACCATCCTGCGGCTGGACCGCAGCTATGAGGTGTGTGTACTGGAGATGGGCATGGACCACGCCGGCGAGATCGACTACCTCAGCGAGCTGGTGGAGCCGGACGTGGCCCTCATCACCAACATCGGGGACGCCCACATCGAGAACCTGGGCAGCCGCGAGGCCATTTTCAAGGCCAAGTGTGAGGTGTTTGCCCACCTGAAGAAGGACGGCCTGGCGGTGCTCAACGGGGACGATGAGTGGCTGGCTACCCTCCGGGGCAAGCTGGAGCAGAAGGCCGTCTTTGTGGGCAGCGGTGCGGGGCTGGACTATACCGCCCTGGACCTGGACAGCGGGGACGGCACACAGCTGAAGTGTGTGGTCCGCACCCCGGAGAGCCAGTTCGAGGCGCTGATACCTGCCCTGGGCAGCCACATGATCTATCCCACCCTCATGGCCACCGCCGTGGCAGAGCGTCTGGGCATGGCCCCCGACGAGATACGGCGGGGCATCCGGGCCTTCCTGCCCACCAAGATGCGCATGAATGTGATCCGCTGTCCCGGCGACGTCATTATTTTGAATGATGCCTACAACGCCAACCCCCAGTCCATGCGGGCCGCCGCCGCCGTGCTGGGCGACGCCCGGGACCGCCGCCGGGTGGCCGTGTTGGGGGACATGAAGGAGCTGGGCATCAACAGCGAGCTGTTCCACCGGACGGTGGGCGGCTATTTTGCCGAGGCGGGCACCGACCGCCTCATCGCCATCGGGGATCTGGCCCGCTTCATCGCCGCGGGCGCCCGGGAGGCCGGCCTGGAGAACGCCGACTGGTACCCCACTCTGGAGGAGGCCCAGGACGCCCTGCTGCGGGAGCTGCGCTCGGGGGTCACCATTCTGGTGAAAGCCTCCCGGGCCATGGAGTTTGAGCGGGTGGTGGACTTTTTACAGGCCAACATCCCCAACTGACACGAGGAGTTGTGACCCATGATCGAGATACAGCTGACCGGCCTGGTCAAGGAGTTCGAGGTCGGTCAGAGGATTTTGGACGGCTTTTCTCTCCAGGTGGACACCGGGGAGCGGGTGGGCCTGCTGGGCAAAAACGGCGCGGGCAAGACCACCATCTTCCGCATCCTGACCGGGCAGGTGGAGCCTGACGAGGGCACTGTGACCATCGCCCCGGGCAAGCGGCTGGGCCTGATCTCTCAGATCCCCGTCTACCCGGAGGGCTACACCGTCCGGGATGTGCTGGACACCGCCTTTTCCCGCCTCCACGACATGGAGCGGGAGATGGGGGAGCTGGCCGCTCAGATGGGGGAGCACACCGACCCCCAGGTCATGGCCCGGTACGACAAGCTGACCGCCGCCTTTGAGTCGGGGGGCGGCTACGACACCGAGACCAGACTCAACAAGGTGTGCAACGGCCTGAACATCGGCCCGGACATGCGGGCCCGGCCCTTTGCCGCCCTGTCCGGCGGGGAAAAGACCCGCATCAACCTGGCCCGGCTCATCCTGGAGGACACCGACATCCTCCTGCTGGACGAGCCCACCAACCACCTGGACCTGAACGCCACCGAGTGGCTGGAGGACTATCTGGAGCGGTTCAAGGGCACGGTCCTGGCCATCAGCCATGACCGCTGGTTCCTGGACAAGGTGGTCAAGCGGGTGGCGGAGGTCCACGACGGCAAGGCGGAGCTGTACTCCGGCAGCTACTCCTTCTATGTGGAGGAGAAGGAGCGCCGGTATCAGGAGCGCCTGAAGCAATACGAGAAGGAGCAGGCCAAGATCGGCCAGCTGGAGGCCGCCGCGGAGCAGATGCGCCTGTGGGCCTTCAAGGGCAACGACAAGCAGTACAAGCGGGCCATCAACATGGAAAAGCGCATCGAGCGTATGCGCACCACGGACAGGCCCACAAAGGAGAAAAAGCTGTCCGCCCGGTTCGGGGAGCGGGAGTTCCACGGGGACGAGGCCATGGTCATCGACGGCCTGGCCAAGTCCTTCGGGGACCGCACCCTGTTTTCTGACATCAATCTGGAGGTGGCGGGGGGCGAGCGCATCGCCCTGCTGGGGGACAACGGCACCGGCAAGTCCACCTTCCTGAAGATCATCATGGAGGAGGAGCTGCCTGATAAGGGTTCGGTGTACCTGGGCCCCTCCATCCGCATCGGCTACCTGCCCCAGATCATCCACTTTGACCGGCCTGACCGCAACCTGGTGGACACCATGCTCTACGCCCAGAACTGCTCCACCCAGGAGGCGAGGGACCGGCTGGCCGCTTTCAAGTTCCGGGGGGAGGACGTGTTCAAGCCGGTGTCCGCCCTGTCCGGCGGGGAACAGTCCCGGCTGCGGCTGTGTATGCTCATGGACAGCAAGATCAACCTGCTCATCCTGGACGAGCCCACCAACCACCTGGACATCGACTCCCGTGAGTGGATTGAGGAGGCGGTGGAAGAGTACGGCGGCAACCTGTTGTTCGTCTCCCACGACCGCTATTTCATCGAGAAGTTCGCCACCCGTGTGTGGATGCTGGAGAAGGGGACCATCACCGATTTCCGGGGCAGCTACACCGAGTTCCGCGCCTGGCGGGAGCGGCAGGAGCAGCTGAAAAACGCCCCCAAGGCCCCTCAGCCGGAGCCGCCCAAGGCGGACAAGCCCAAGCGCCCCGGCGGTACCAAGGAGCTGGAGAAGCAGGTGAAGGCCGCCGAGCGGGCGGTGGAGAAGGCGGAGATTCGCCTGGACGAGATCGCCGGGGAGATGGAGGAGGCCGCCTCCGACTACCTGAAGCTCCAGGACCTGTACGCCGAGCGGGAGAAATTAGAGGATGAACTGGCCCACCTGTATACCGTGTGGGAGACCCTGGCCGCCGAGCTGGAGGAGGCCAAAGGCTGACAAAGAGAGACTGCCATATGAAAGAGAAGCGAGCGACCGGGGATAAGCGTCCCATGAGCCCCGCCAAGAAAATACTCATTGCCCTGCTGGCCCTCATTCTGGCCGGGGTGCTGGCTTTCGGCACCCTGCTGGGACTGGTGCTGGCGGGGGACAGGGAGCAGATCAGCGGCGACCCACAGGTCATGGTCATCCTGGGCTGCCAGGTCATGCCCTCCGGAGCGCCCTCCATCCTGCTGCAGGACCGGCTGGACGAGGCCCTGGACTACCTGGCGGACCACCCGGACATGACCGTTGTGGTGTCCGGCGGCCAGGGGGAGAACGAGCCCGCCGCCGAGGCCGCGGCCATGGCGGAGTACCTCATTGCCAACGGCGTGCCGGAGGAGAGCATTCTCCTGGAGGACCAGTCCCACAACACCAACCAGAACCTGCGAAACACCGCCGCCCTGCTGGCGGAGGAGGGATATGATACCACCCAGGACATGATCGTGGTGTCCAACGGCTTCCACCTGACCCGCGTGCGGATGCTGTGGAGCCGGGTGTGGGGCGGGGACGGAAACCTGTCTACCCTGGCCGCCCCCTCCAGCCACGCCCCCTCCCGGCTGTATATGTATATCCGGGAGCCCATCGCACTGGTCAAATCATTCATTCTGGATCGGAGGTAACGCCTGTGGCGGACCAACTGAAGGCCGTGGAACTGAAATACGCCCAGATCGAGGCCCGCCTGGCCGCCAATGAGACCTACGCCGATCCGGACCTGGTCTCCCGGCTGAACCGGGAGAAAAAGGAGCTGGAGCCCCTGGTCACCGCCTACCGGGCCCTGTGCCGGGCGCGGGAGAATCTGGCCGGGGCGGAGGGGCTGCTGGGCGATCCGGAGATGAAGGAGCTGGCCCAGGAGGAGATGGCGGCCGCCAGGGAGGAGATCGAGCGCCTGGAGCAGGAGATCCGGGTGCTGCTCCTGCCCAGAGACCCAAACGACGGCAAGAACGTCATCGTGGAGATCCGGGCCGGCGTGGGCGGGGAGGAGTCCGCCCTGTTTGCCGCCTCCCTCACCCGCATGTACACCATGTACGCCGAGCGCCGGGGCTGGCGGGTGGAGGTCAACTCCGAGAGCGAAACGGAGCTGGGCGGCGTAAAGGAAATTTCATTTACAGTGGAAGGGGAGGGCGCCTGGTCCCGGTTCAAGTTTGAGAGCGGCGTCCACCGGGTCCAGCGGGTGCCGGAGACCGAGTCCGGCGGCCGGGTCCACACCTCCACCGTCACTGTGGCGGTGCTGCCCGAGATGGAGGAGGTGGACGTGGAGCTGAACCCGGACGATGTGGAGATGCAGGTGTTCCGCTCCTCCGGCGCCGGGGGACAGCACATCAACAAGACCTCCTCCGCCGTGCGGCTCATCCACAGGCCCACGGGGACTGTGGTGGAGTGCCAGCAGGAGCGCAGCCAGTTCCAGAACCGGGAGAAGGCCATGAAGCTGTTGGCCTCCATTCTCTATGAGCGGGAGCAGGAGCGCATCCAGTCCCAGTACGGCCAGGAGCGCCGCAGCCAGATCGGCTCCGGTATGCGCAACGAGCGCATCCGCACCTACAACTTCCCCCAGGGCCGGCTTACCGACCACCGTATAGGATTAACACTTTACAGGTTGGACGCCGTCATGGACGGGGACCTGGACGAGATCATCGACGGGCTCATCACCGCCCACCAGGCGGAGCAGCTTGCGGCACAGAAGGACTGAAACCATGTATACCCATGCGATTTTTGATTTGGACGGCACCCTGTTGAACACCATCGACGACCTGGCCGATGCGGGCAACCATGTCTGCGCCGCCCACGGCTGGCCCACCCATACGGTGGAGGAGTACAAGCGGATGGTGGGCAACGGCATCCCCAAGCTGGTGTCCCGGTTCGCCCCGGCGGGGCCTGGAGAGACAGAGCTGGCCGCCGCTCTGGCGGAGTTCTCCGCCTATTACGGCCAACATAAAGAGGACAAGACCGCCCCCTATGAGGGCGTTCTCCAGGCGGTGAACACTGTAAAGCAGAATAACTTGACAGTGGCGGTGCTGTCCAACAAGGCCCACGACCTGGCCGGGCCGGTGGTGGAGCACTACTATCCCGGCGTGTTCGCGGCGGTGCAGGGGGCTCTGCCCGGCGTGCCCGCCAAGCCGGACCCCACTTTGCTGCGCCGGCTGATGGAGCAGCTGGAGGCGGCGCCGGAGACCACCCTTTTTGTGGGGGACAGCGATGTGGACATCCTCACTGGCAAGAACGGCGGCCTTGCCACCTGCGGCGTGCTGTGGGGCTTCCGCTCCCGGCAGGAGCTGGAGCAGGCGGGGGCCGATTATATCATCGAGGCCCCGGAACAGCTGGTAAAGCTGATTTTAGATTGAGACGGAAGCGAAAGACTGACATGGAGACGGAATATCTGACAGAAAAAGACGCCGCCCGGGCGGCGGCCATCCTCCGGGCGGGCGGACTGGTGGGCATCCCCACCGAGACGGTCTACGGCCTGGGGGCCAACGGCCTGGACGCGGTGGCGGTGTCCCACATTTTCGAGGCCAAGGGCAGGCCCCAGGACAACCCCCTGATCCTGCACATCCCCTCGGCGGACTGGCTGGAGCGGTACTGCAGGGACATCCCGCCCACGGCCTACCTGCTGGCGGAGCGGTTCTGGCCGGGGCCCATGACCATGATCCTGCCCAGAAAGGACCTGGTTCCCGACGCCGTCACCGCCGGGCTGGACACGGTGGGGATGCGCTGCCCCGCCCATCCCCTGTGCCGGGAGATCATCCGGCTGGCCGGGGTGCCGGTGGCCGCCCCCTCGGGCAACACCTCCGGGCGGCCCAGCCCCACCACGGCCCAGCACATGCTGGAGGACATGGACGGCAAGATCGACGCCATCGTGGACGGCGGCCCCTGCGCGGTGGGGGTGGAGTCCACCATCATCGACCTGACGGGCACGCCGCCCCGGCTGCTGCGGCCCGGCGGCATCACCCTGGAGCAGCTGCGCTCGGTGCTGGGGGAGGTGGCGGTGGACCCGGCGGTCACCCGGCTCATGGGCGCGGGGGAGAAGCCCCGGGCGCCCGGCATGAAGTACCGCCACTACGCCCCCAAGGCCCCGGTCACCGTGGTCACCGGGGCGCCGGGGGAGAGCGCCGCCTATATCGCCGCCCACGCCGCCCCCGGAGACGGGGTCATCTGCTTTGACGAGTACCTGTCCCTGTTCACGGCGCAGAGCGCGGCCCGGCCCGTCATGGACCTGGGGCCCGCCGGGGACATGGAGGAGCAGGCCCGCCGCATTTTCGACGCCCTGCGGGCCTTCGACCACACGGAGGTGGCCGCCATCTGGGCTCAGTGCCCGGACAGTAAAGGAATCGGCCTTGCCATTGCCAACCGGCTGAACAAGGCGGCGGGATTTCATATCATCGAGGTGTAATATGACCATCATCGGCATCACCGGCCCCACGGGGTCGGGTAAGACCACGGCGCTGAACGTGCTGGTGGAGCTGGGGGCGGTCCTGCTGGACTGCGACGCGCTGTACCACGAGCTGACCGCCTCCTGCGCACCCATGCGGGAGGAGCTGCGGCTGCGGTTCGGGCCGGAGATATTCGGGGAGGACGGACAGCTGCTGCGGAAAACGCTGGGCGCCGTGGTGTTCGGCGACGCCCAGGCCCTGACCGACCTGAACGAGATCACCCACCGCTATGTCCGCGCCGCGGTGGAGGAGGCCATCTCCGCCGCCCGGGTGGAGGGCCGTCCCGCCGTGGCGGTGGACGCCATCGCCCTGCTGGAGAGCGGCCTGGGGGACCTGTGCGACGTGACGGTGGCGGTCACCGCCGACGATGAGCTGCGGGTGGGCCGCATCATGGCCCGGGACGGCATCGGCGAGGAGTATGCCCGCCTGCGGGTGGGGGCCCAGAAGCCCGCCCATTATTTTGAGGAGCATTGCGACCTGGTGCTGCGCAACGACGGGGACGACCCCGGGGAGTTCCGCCGGCGCGCCTGGGCGATGTTTGAACCAATGATCAATAAGGAGGACCTGAACATGGAAGAAAAAACTGCCGGACAGCAGCTGCGCGAGGAGCTGCTGAACAAGAAGAAGAACGGCTGGGATGTGGTGGACGAGGCCGCGGAGCGTGCCATCCACGAGTACGGCGAGGGCTACAAGCTCTTCCTGGACAAGGGCAAGACCGAGCGCGGCTGCGCGGCGTACAGCGTGGAGCTGGCCAAGGCTGCCGGCTTTGTGCCCTTTGAGCGGGGCATGGAACTGAAGCCGGGCACCAAGGTGTACCGGGTGAACCGGGGCCGCGCCGTCAACCTGGCCGTCATCGGCTCCGCCCCCCTGGACCAGGGCGTGTCCATCGTGGCTGCCCACATCGACAGCCCCCGGCTGGATCTGAAGCCCACCCCGCTCTACGAGGAGAGCGAGCTGGCCTTCTTCAAGACCCACTACTACGGCGGCATACGCAAGTACCAGTGGGTGACCATCCCCCTGGAGCTGCGGGGCGTTGCGGCCCTGAAGGACGGCTCCATCGTTAACATCTCCATCGGCAGTGAGCCGGGCGATCCCCAGTTCACCATTGATGACCTGCTGCCCCATCTGGCCGCCGACCAGTCCAAGAAGCCCCTGGCCGAGGCCATTCCCGGCGAGAGCCTGAACATCCTGCTGGGCAGCCGGCCCCTGAAGGGGGACGATGGCTCTGACCGGGTGAAGCTGGCCGTCATGAAGCTGCTCCACGACCGCTACGGCATCACCGAGGCCGACTTCATCTCCGCTGAGATCGAGGCCGTCCCCGCCTTCAACGCCGTGGACATCGGCCTGGACCGCTCCCTCATCGGCGCCTATGGCCACGATGACCGTGTGTGCGGCTACGCTGCCCTGAAGTCCCTGCTGGATCTGAACGGAACCCCCTGCCGCACCGCCGTGTGCGTGCTGGCCGACAAGGAGGAGATCGGCTCCGTGGGCGTGTCCGGTATGCAGTCCGATTTCTTTGACACCTTTATGAGCGACCTGTGCGACAGCCAGCGGGTACCCCTGAAGGCCTGCCTGGAGCGCTCCTTCTGCCTGTCTTGCGACGTGACCGCCGCCTTCGATCCCAACTTTGCCTCCGTCTACGAGAAGAACAACTCCTCCTACGTGAACTACGGCGTGGGCCTGTGCAAGTACACCGGTTCCCGGGGCAAGGGCGGCGCCTCCGACGCCGGCGCTGAGGCCGTGGCCTATGTCCGCCGCCTGCTGGACGACCGGGGCATCCTGTGGCAGATGGCCGAGCTGGGCCGGGTGGACCAGGGCGGCGGCGGCACCGTGGCCGCCTATATGGCCAACCGCAACATCGACACCCTGGACGCCGGCGTGCCTGTGCTGTCCATGCACTCTCCCTTCGAGACCGTGTCCAAGCTGGACTGCTATATGACCTATCTGGCCTCCAAGGCGGTCTACGAGGGCTGAGTATTTCGTATCTATGATTCATCTGGAAGAAGTCAACGGGGAAAACTGGCGCAAACCCCTCTATGTCACAGAGGAGCAGCGGCATTTTGTGGCCGACACCACGATCCAGCTGGCCCGGGCCTGGGCCTACCGTGACAGCCGCAGCCAGGCCCGCATGGTCTATGACGATGACACTCCGGTGGGGATGCTGCTGTACTACGACTGGGATGAGGGCAAGCAGTATGTGTTCAGCCAGCTCCTCATTGACCGGCGTTATCAGGGCCGGGGGTTCGGCGAGCGGGCCGCCCGGCTGGCGCTGGATGAGATGCGCGCCGACGGCCGCTATGATCAGGTCTGCCTGTGCTATGTGGAGGGGGATGAGCCCGCCCGCCGTCTCTACGAAAAGTTGGGCTTTGTCCCCACCGGCGAGGTGGATGGGGACGAGATCATCATGGTCCTGGAGCATTTATAACGCATAAAAAGCCCCCTTTTGCGGACACTACCGCAAAAGGGGGCTTTTTCCATGACTGAGCAGACCAAACCCAATGACG